>NZ_RAWN01000190.1:0-17715 GCF_003668895.1 Corallococcus sp. AB045 | reverse complement strand
GGTTCTGTCCGCCCTGCATGCCGAAGCGCTCGGCGAGGCCGCGAAGCAGGGGGTGGGGTCGGGCTTCGTCATCGACCCGTCCGGACTGGTGCTCACGAACAACCACGTGGTGGAGGGCGCGGACACCGTCCGGGTGAAGCTGGAGGACGGGCGCTCGTTCGAGGCGGAGGTGCTGGGCCGCGACGCGCTCACGGACGTGGCGCTCATCCAGTTGAAGGGCGTGTCCGGGAACCTGCCGTTCGTGAAGCTGGGGGATTCGGATGGCCTGCGCGTGGGCGACCCGGTGATGGCCATTGGCAATCCGTTCGGGCTCGCGTCGAGCGTGAGCGCGGGCATCCTGTCCGCCCGGGCGCGCGACATCCACGCGGGTCCGTATGACGACTTCCTGCAGACGGACGCGGCCATCAACCCGGGCAACTCCGGCGGCCCGCTCTTCAACATGAAGGGCGAGGTGGTGGGCATGAACACGGCCATCATCGGCGGCGCGACAGGCATTGGCTTCGCGGTGCCGGCGAACCTCATCCAGGCGCTGTTGCCGCAGCTCCAGGAGACGGGCGTGGTGCGCCGGGGTTGGGTGGGACTGGCGGTGCAGGACCTCACGCCGGAGCTGGCGCGCGCGCTGCGCGTGGAGACGGCGAAGGGCGCGGTGGTGGCCGGCGTCAGCGCGGGCGGCCCCGGCGCGAAGGCGGGCCTGCAAGAGGAGGACATCATCACGTCCGTGGGCGAGCGCGCGGTGGACTCCGCCGGGTCGCTGACGCGCGCGGTGGCGCTGCTCAAGCCGGGCAGCGAGGTGAAGGTGAGCCTGGTGCGCGGCGGCAAGGAGATGGAGGTGCCGGTGAAGCTGGGCACCCGGCCGACGCAGCGGGGTGAGGAGGAGATGACGCCTCGGGATTCGACGCCCGCGCCCCTGTCGAAGCGGATGGGCCTGCGGCTGTCGGAGGCACAGGACGGCAGCGGCGGCGCGCAGGTGGTGGCGGTGGAGCCCGGCAGCCCCGCGGAGCGCGCGGGACTGGCGCCCGGGATGGTGCTGACGCAGGTGGGTGACCAGAAGGTGTCCGGCGTCGCGGAGGCGGCGCAGGCGCTGACGTCCGCGGAGCCGGGAGCCGCGCTGCTGTTGCGTGCGCGGATGCTTGGACAGGACGGGTCGCTCTTGCGAGCGATTGAGGTTCCGCAGCGGTAGGCGGTGATTGGTGATGGGCGCGCTCCGCCGGCCGGGGTGGAGCGCGCCGTTTTTCTTTCAGCGGGTGTTGATGAGCCCGGCCCGGGTGAGCAGCTCGCGCACGCGCCGGCCCAGCGCTACGTGCTCCGGGTTGGCCACGGTGAAGCGTTCCGGGGTCAGGACGATGAGCGTGCCCTTGTCCTCCACCGGTTCGATGCGCACGGGCGCGGGTAGTGGGGGCACGGTGCCTCGCTGCTTGGAGAAGTAGGTCAGCCAGCCGACCCAGGCGTTGGTCTTGTTGTCTGGATCATCCACATCCTGATGGGCGTCGGACATGGCCGCGATCCAGTCTGGCTCCCAGGCTGCCACCATGCCGCGCATCACGACCTCCAGCACGGAGGGGGTCAACACCCGCTCCGCGGTCGGTCCATCGAATGGGAGGGAGAGGAAGCAGGAGTTGGGCGAGGTCCCAGCGAAGTCTCCGCAGCGAAGGCGCAGGCTTGCATAATCAGATGGAGCACCTCCGTTGTTGATCCAGATCATGAAACCCAGTTCCTCGAAAACGCGGCCCCCTTCTCGGTTGGTGCCCCGTTGGAACAGGTCCGTGAGCACGGACACATCGGGCGGCATCAATGACAGTTTCTTCGTGCCCTTTCGGGACCTGATGGATTTGTACCAGTGGTCCAGAAGTGGATCACAATCGGCCAGGAGCTCAAGCAAGTGCGCCGCACGACTGGCGCATGCTTCGGGCGACTCCTTCCTCGCCCCCCAGTAGGCGCCAACAAAGAAGTTATCCGGATAAGCCCTGGGCTCGGACTCGGTCGTCATAGGGTCTTTGGCTCAACGTGCTGGCGTGTGGACGACTTCGACTCCCTGGATACCAGCCCTCTTGAGAAGTCCCTTGATCGCATCAGCAGCCTTCTTCTCCGCGACATGCCACTCGATGCGGACTCCCATGTCGCGCACCCGATCGCTTTGTCGAGACGCCTGGTCAATGAGCCCTTGTGCACCTGTATCTTCGAACCAGGGTTTTGGCGCCAAGCCTTCTTGGAACTTGTTCGCGTAGCCGGGTCCCTTGGCATCCAGTAGCACTCCGTCCCGGAAGCCGTCGAACTTCGTGTCTCCGACCCAGTACGCCTCGTCCGCCGAGTGCCCGGAGATCTGCTCCTGGTAGCGCCGGGCCCGGTCGGACATCGACTCCTCCGCGGGCCCCCAATGTCCTGGCTCGTCCGGAGCCGACTCCACGTTCGCTTTCTGGAGGACGATGGCCGCCCCGGGCCCTCCGCTCAGCACCGCCGCCGCGCGTCCCACTGGCACCGCGATGCGCTCGACACTGAGCAGTCCCTCCGCGGACACCGCGAGCACAGGCACCGTGGCCTCCACTCCCGCCGCCGCTCGCGTCACCGTGCGCGTCGTCGCAGAGGCCGTGCCCCACAGCGCGATGACGTTCGTGGTCAGCCGTGCTGTTTCGCGGATCTGCTCCCCCTCCGTCATGTACCGGAAGCGCTCCCAGTACGCGGGCGATGACGCGATGAGCGCCGCCACGCCTTCCGGAAGATGTCGCAGGCTCGCGAAGCTGTCCGTGGGATGGGACAGCAGCTGTCCCATGCCGTGGTACAGCTCCACGAACGCGTCCTCCGCGCCATCCAGGGAGCGGCTGAGGACATCCGCGTCGTCGTACACCTCCGCGAGCGGGCGCCAATCCGCCGCACGCAGCTGCGCATCGACTCCGCGGAAGACACCGCCCTTGCCGCTGTAGAAGCGCCCCAGCTCGAAGTTGCCCGCGCGGAAGGTCCCGTCCCTCCACTGCACGGTCCCCACCTTCTGCTGCGTGCGCCCATCGAGCGCCCAGGCCAGGTACCCGTCCGGCCGCAGCACCGCCACCTGCTCCCGGACGAACCGCTCCACCCGGCGCGCCAGCTCCTCGCGCGACACCGCGCCGCCTTCCAGCACCTCGCGCAGCACGAAGCCCGCCGCCATGCGGGGCGGATACGTGCCTGTCGTCGCCGGCTGCTCCATCAGCCGGTTCAGCACCTCCGCCGCGTCCTCGGGCGTGAAGGGATTTCGGCGGAGCGGCGGCTCCTCCAGCCCGGCGCGCAGCAGGAGCTTCTCGAACGCGTCCACCTCCAGCAGGCCCAGCTCCACCGCCTGCCGCGTCCGCTCCTCCGCGCTCCCGATGAGCACCGTTCCCGGAGGCAGGCGCGCCGGGGCCACGTTCCCCACCGTGCCGCCCGCGCCCGCGGACGCCGGGTCCCCATGCAACGGCGCCGGCGAGGCGCTGTGGTAGCGCGCGTAGCCGTGCAGCCCCACCGGCAACGAACGGGCACGTCCTCCCGCGCAGCCCACCAGCCCCGCGATGAGCACCAGGCACAGCCACTCGCGCCTTGGCGACTGAATCCCTTTCATGCCTGTTCCTCCTGTTGAACAGGGCTAGCAGGGCCTCCTGACATCCTTGCCGCGATGCGGTGTGAATTGACGCAGCCGGTGCCCGGTCGACCCGCTGAGCCGTTGGCTGCCCCGGATGTCAGGTGTCGCGCGGTTCACAGGGCGTGACGCCTGGAAGCCCTCCGGGCTTGGGAGGCCTTCTGACGAATGCTTCACGCGTCCGTCGAATGACCGGCCACGGCGGTTCGGAAATCACGCTGACGCTGGCATAGAGTGGCGGTCGTGCCGCGCTGCCTCACATGCGGGCGGCGTTGGGAGGGCTCTCATTCGCCGTGCCCGCCCGGCGTCTCGCCTCCCATCGCTCCGCCATCCGATGCCTCGCTCGTCGTGCCCGACGTCCCGGGCTACCGCTGCGAGAAGGTCATCGCGCGCGGTGGCTTCGGCGTGCTGCTGGCCGCGCACAAGCGCTCCGCCGACGGCGCCGAGGGTGAACGCATCGCGCTGAAGCTGGCGCGGCCCGGCATCGCGCTCGCGGAGGCGCAGCTGGCCCGCGAGGCGGAGGCCCTGCGCGTCATCGGGCCGCCCACCGTGCCCGCGCTCCATGCCGTGGGCACGCTGCCCGGCGGCCAGCGCTTCGTCGCCATGGAGTACGTGCCGCTGCCCACGCTGGCGGACTGGCTGGCCCGGGTGTCCGGGCCCATGTCGCCGCAGGAGTTCGGGCCTCGCGCCAACGCGCTCCTGGAGGCGGTGGCCGTCGTGCACGCGCAAGGACTGGTGCACTGCGACCTCAAGCCCGAGCACGTCTTCCTGGACGACGCCCACAAGCGCGCCCGCGTCTTCGACTTCGGACTGGTGCAGCGTCCGGCCCCCGGCGCGCTCGTGGACGACGGCACGCCCGGCGACACGTCCTCCTTCGCCGGCACCGCCGAATACATGGCGCCCGAGCAGTGCGCCGGCCACGCGGTCCTGGACGCGCGCGCGGACGTGTACGCGCTGGGCGTCATCCTCTACGAGCTCATCACCGGCCGGCCCCCCTTCTTCGGCTCGCTCACGGAGGTGCTCCAGGCGCACCTGTCGCTGCGGCCCCCGCCTCCGTCGGAGTACGCCCCGGTGGCGCCGCCCGTGGAGGAGGTCGTGCTGCGCTGCCTGGCCAAGGAGCCCGCGCGCCGTCCCCGCGACGCCGCCGCCGTGGCCCAGGCCCTGCGCGCGGCGCTGGACCACGCGGGACAGTCCGCCGTGCAGCCCGCGCCCCGGCTCACCCTGCTGCCCGAGGTCCGCCCCGCCCAGACGCGCCGCTCGGTGTCGGTGCTGTTCACCTTCTCGCGCGCCAACCCCGTGGCGATGCAGAAGGCCCTGGCCGCCTACGGAGGCCACATGGCCTTCGCGGACGGTGAGCGCTTCGCGGGCGTCTTCGACCCCGACGTGGGAGAGAACCCCGTGCGCCGCGCGCTGCGGGCCGCCGAAGGACTGGCCGAGCGGGGACTCGCCCCGGTGTCCATCGTGGACGTGGCCAACGTCACCGTGCAGCGCCGCCGCGACGGCGCCCCCCGCTACCTGGGCGCCATCTTCGCGCGCGAGGACCGCTACCCCCAGCTCGCGGAGCTGCGCGGGCCCATGCTCTCCACCGCCGCCGCGGAGGCCGTGCCGGAGGTGCCGTGCCTGCCGGTGGCGGGACGGTCCGGGCTGATGCGCCCCGCGCCGTCGGGCGGCGCGCCCCGGCCGGACGTCACCGTGCTGCAACTGGGCAGCGCGATGCTGGTGGGCCGCGACGTGGAGCTGGAGCAGCTCCTGGAGAGCGCCCGGTCCGCGGTGGCGGACACGGCGCCCACCATCGTCACCGTGCGCGGCGACCGGGGCCACGGCAAGAGCCACCTGTCCTCCACACTGGGCCTGCGCCTGAGGGCCGCGCTGCCGCACGCGCGCGTCTACTCCATGCTCGCGCGCGAGCCCGTGCAGGGCGACCCGGAAGGCACGCTGCGCACACTCCTGCGCGTGGCGCTGCACGGCTTCGACCGCGACGACACCGACACGCAGGAGGACGGCCGCACCGCCATCCTCGACCGGCTGGGCACCCGGCTGGGCATGGAGCTGTGGCCGGGCGTGGCCGCGACGCTCGGGTGGTACGCGCCGGGCGGGCCGGAGTTGCACAGCTGGGCCGCGGCCCCGGGCGCGCTGCGCTCGCTGGCCATGCGCGCCACGGGTGAGCTGCTGGCGGCGCACGCCCGCGAACGGCCCCTGTGCCTCATCGTGGACGACGCGCACTTCGCGGAGGAGACCGCGCTGGACGCGCTGGAGTACGCGGCGCTCGCGGAGACGCGCGTGCCGCTGTGGATCTGCGTGCTGGTCCGCCCGGGCTTCGAACAGAGCCGTCCGGCGTGGAGTGCCCGCGCCGCCCGCCAGTTGGACCTGCCCCTGTCCGGCCTGTCCCCGGGCGACGCGCATGCCCTGTGCCGCACGCTGCTCAAGCCAGTGGAGAACGTGCCCGCGCAGGCGGTGGAGCGCATCATCGAGCGTGCGCAGCGCGTGCCCCTGTTCCTGGTGGAGCTGGTGCGCGGCCTCAAGCGCCAGGGGCTGGTGCGGCAGCGCTCGCCGGGCGGCAACTGGTACCTCGTCACGGACGAGCTGGACCGCCTGCCGGAGCTGCGGCTCGTGGAGTGGCTGGCGGACCGCGAGCTGGGCGCGCTGCCTCCGGCGCTCGCCGCGCATGCCCGGCTGTGCGCGCTCCTGGGCGCGACCTTCACCGGCACGGCGGCGGACGGCGTGGTGCGCGAGCTGGAGCGCGACGGGGCCGCGTCCCAGTTCCCGCTGGACATGGGGCATGCGACGCGGCGGCTCCTGGACCTGGGGCTGCTGGTGGAGCACCGCTCGGAGGGGCTGAGCTTCCGCAACGAGCTGATGCGCGAGGCCGTGGTCGCGGGCCTGCCCGCGGAGGAGAAGGCGCGCATCCACCACGCCGCGTACCGCCACTACCTGAGCCCGGCGGGCGCGCAGGAGCGCCAGCGGCTGGCCCGGCTCGCGCTGCACGCCGCGGCGGCGGGCCTGCGCGACGAGGCGGCGGCGCTGACCATCGACCTGGCGGAGTCCGCGCGCGGCCGGCACGCGTACCTGGACGCGGAGGCCATGTACACACGCGCCCTGGAGCTCATCGAGCCCGAGGACGAGCTGCGCAGGCTCACGGCGCTGCGGGGCCGGGGCCTGATGCGCTACCGCATCGGCCGGTACGAGGACTCGCTCACGGACTTCGCCATCGCGCGAGAGCGGGCGCGGAGCGTGGGGGATTCACGCGCGGTCGTGGAGCTGCTGCTCGACGAGGCGGTGGCGCTCGACTGGGTGAACGACTACGCGCGCAGCGAGGCGAGGGTCCAGGAGGCGCAGCAGCTGACGGAGACGGTGACGTCGCCCTACGTGCAGGCGCGGCTGCTGCTGGCGCTGGGCCGCACGCAGTTCCGCAAGGGCGAATGGATGGACTCGCTCATGACCCTGGAGGCCGCGGCGGAGCGGGCGCGGAAGCTGGGCGACGCGGGCTATGAAACGCTGGTCGTCTCCCTGCTCCTGCTGGTGGCCATCCTGCCGAGCCTGGGCGACATCGACGCCGCGGAGCGGGTGCTGGACGAGCTCATCTGCGCGTGCACGGAGCGCGGCGACCGCTTCCACCTGGGCTCGGCCATCAACAACCGCCGCAACCTGCGGGTGGCGCGGCGCGACCTGACGAACGCGCTGAAGGACCAGGAGCGCTTCATGCAACTGGGGCGCGAGCTGGGTGTGGTGGGCTGGGAGTACTTCGCCGAGTACAACCTGGGCGAGCTGTACTACCAGGCGGGCGACGTGGAGGCGGCGGCGCCGCACATCGCGCGGGCCATCGTGCTGGAGCGCCGGCATCCGGAGGTGGCGCACCGTCCCTGGGCGCTGCTGCTCCAGGCGCGGGCCATGGCGTGGACGGACAGGCACGACCGGGCGCGCGACCTGCTGGAGCAGGTGCGGCAGGCGATGGCGACCAACCGGCACGGCGTGAACCTGAGCCCGTCGGAGGAGGTGCTCTTCTCCATGGTGGAGCTGGCCTCGAAGGACGCGACCGTGGAGGAGTGGCACGCGCTGCGCGAGCGCTCCGCCCAGGCCTCCGTGGAGCAGGAGCCGCTGGAGGTCCTGGAGATGATGGGCCTCGCGGCCTGGCGCCGGGGCGACTTCGCGGAGGCGATGCTCGCGCTCGGAGAAGCGCTGGCGCGCGCGGCGCACATGCCGAACCTGATGGAGGACCGCATCCGCCGCTCGCTGGAGCGGGTGCGGGACCTCACGCCCGCGGCGTAGCGACGACGTCTGTCGCTACACCGACCGCGAGAGCACCGTCGTCGCCGCGACGAGGAGTCCCATCAGCGATTCCCCCACCAGCGCTCCGGCGCCCAACGAGGAGACGTGCGCGTCCGTCGTCTTCGGCCACCTCCGCGCGAGCATCACCATCCCCGCGCCCAGGCACAGCGTCACCGCGAAGTAGGCGGGAGTGATGAAGCCGATACCCATCGCCACCGGCGACGGCAACCACCGCGAGGCCCGGCTCCTCGCGGCCAGCGTCGACAGCGCCCCCACCGTGAAGCCCACCAGCGCGGCCCAGCCCGCGTAGGGCGGCAGGCCCGCCAGGCCTCGCACGGATACCTCCGCCACCGCCCGGAACTGCGCCGCCGCGGGCACCGGCAACACCGCCGTCCCCAGCCCGTACGTGTCCACCAGCAGCAGATAGGCAGGCACCGCCACCAGCGCGCCCACCGCCACGCCCACCAGCTGCGCGGCGAGCTGCCGGGAGGCCGACGCCCCCAAGAGGTGCCCCGCCTTCAACGACCACAAGCTCACGCCCGTCTGCGCCGCCGCGCCCGCCACCACCGAACCCGCGGCCACGTTGGACGACATCTCTCCGGGCCGCACTCCGCCAAAGATGACCTGCGTGAGGTTCCCCACCTGGCCCACGGGCGACACGTCCGTCTGCCCCGCGCCTCGCGCACACACCGCGCACAGCGGCACCAGCAGCGCGAGCACCAGCAGCATCGACGGGACTCCCAGCCCGAAGAGCAGCCCGCCCAGCACCACCGCCAGCACGCACGCCACCGCCGCCACGCCCAGGCTCCACCGGGGCAGCCCTCCCCGGCTCACGCCCACCGAGCGCAGGTCCTTCACCGCGCCCAGGAAGTCCCTTGCCTGCGCCGCCAGCGACATCACCGCCCCGCCCACCATCAACCCCACGCCGGGCCATATCAGCCACGAGGACAGCGATTCGTACCCCGCGCCCGCCACCAGGCCCGTGTCCAGGAGCCGCGTCGCGAGCACGCCCCACGCCAGCCCCGAGCCCAGCAGCATGCTCAACGCCAGCCGAGGGCCCGTCATCATCCCCACCGCCAGCAGCATGGGGCTCATGCCCACGCCCCACGTCAGCGACTCCAGCGAGACGCCGCCCACGCGGCCCGGCAGCGCCACCATCCCCGGCAGCCAGCCGCGCGCATCGCGCATCCAGGTGAGCGCCATCGCCACCACGCCGGCGCCCACCAGCGTCCGGCCCCTTCCCGTCCGCGTGCCTTGCGCTTCGGACGGAGGGGCCGCGTGCAGCGTGGAGATGAGCTCCGCGGTGGCGATGCCCGTGGGGAACGGCAGGGCCTCCTGCTCCAGCAGGCGCCGCCGCAACAAGCCCGCCACCAGCACGCCCACCACGCCCAGCACCAGCCCCCAGACCGTGATGCCCCAGCCCGGCACACCCGTGCCCAGCAGGGCCAGCGCCGGAATCGCGGCCAGCAGCCCCGCCGACGCGGGCATCGCGCCCACCGCCGCCGCGGCCGTCTGCGTGAGGTTGTTCTCCAGCGGCGTATAGGGCACGCCCCGCCTGCGCCCATAAGGCGCCAGGGCACTGAACCCCAGCACCGTCGCGGCGATGGAGCCCGAGTCCCACAGGCCCGTCTTCAATCCCATGTAGAGGTTGGTGACGGCCAGCAGCGCGCCGATGAGCAGGCCCATCCCCAGCGACCGGGCCGTCCACTCCCGGCCCTGGGAGACCTCCGGAGGAGCGGCGGGGTGCCCGGAGGGAGCGCTCATCGAGACGCCTCCGCCGAGCGGCCAACCAGTTCGCGCAGCTGCGTCAGGTCCAACGGCTTGCTCAGCTTGAGGTTCGGCACGTCCCGCAGGAACGACGTCGTGCGCGGGGTGAAGGCTCCACCCGTCATGAACACCATGCGCCCCGCCTGCTCCGGCGCCGAGCGCCCCAGCTCGAAGTACAGGTCCATGCCCGTCATCCCCGGCATCATCACGTCGCAGAGGATGAGGTCGAAGCGGCCGCCCTCGTTCACCAGCCGCAGCGCCGCCTGCGCGCTGTTCGCCGTGGACACCTCGTGCTCCGAGGCCAGCGAGCGCTGCAGCGCCACCGTCACGTTGGGCTCGTCATCCACCACCAGGATGCGCGCCCGTGCCCCCGCTGGCGCCGTCGCCGACAGCCGCGGGTAGAGGTCCACCTCGTGCGCCGCCGAGCGCAGCACCACGCGGAAGGTGCTGCCCTGGCCCGGCGTGCTCTCCGCGTGGATGGAGCCGCCCATGGACTCCACGATGCCGTGGCAGATGGACAGCCCCAGCCCCGTGCCCACGCCCACCGCCTTGGTGGTGAAGAACGGATCGAAGATGCGCCCCAGCACCTCCGGCGTCATGCCCACGCCGGTGTCGCGCACCTCCACCACCACCTTGCCCGGCTCGCCCGGACGGATGATGGCGCGAATCTCATGCTCGGTGACGGAGGACGGATCCTCCGGGATGGCCTGCGCCGCGTTGAGCAGCAGGTTCAAGAACACCTGGCACAGCCGCGCCTCGCTGGCCTCCACCGCGGGCACCGGCTCGAACTCCGTCACGAGCCGCGCGCGGTGGCGGATGACGTTGTCCGCCATCTTGCACGCCAGCTCCACCGACCGGCGCACGTCCACCGGCATGGGCCGCGACTCCTGCTCGCCGCGCGCGAACACCTTCAGGTCCCGCACGATGGTGGCGATCCGCTCCGCGCCCTCGGTCGTCTCGCGCACCAGCTGCTGGATGGAGGCCACCGGCTCGGACGGCGTGCCCTGCGCCTCCAGCTTGTCCAGCCCCTCGCGGATGAGGTGCAGGTTCACCAGCATGTACGCCAGCGGGTTGTTGATTTCGTGCGCCACGCCCGCACCCAGCGTGCCCACGCTGGCCAGCCGGTCCGCCACCACCAGGCGCGCCTGGAGCTGCCGGCGCTCGCTCAGGTCGCGGTGCACCATGATGTTCGCGATGATGCGCCCTTCCGCGTCGCGCAGCGGCACCACCACGGACTCGCAGACGCACGCCATGCCGTCCGCGCGCTTGAACTCCAATTCCCCGCTCCAGCGCCCGTGCACCTCCAGCGCGGTGAGGACGGCGCCCGTCAGCCGGTCCGGCTCACCGGGGTGCAGCACGCTGAAGAGCGTCTGTCCCATGGCCTCCTTGCGGCTGCGGCCGAACATGCGCTCCGCGCTGGTGTTCCAGTCGATGACCCCGCCCGCCAGGTCCGTGATGACGACGCCGTCGGAGATGCTCTCGAAGATGAGCGCCTGGCGGTGCAGCTCCTGCTCCGCCTGCTTGCGCGCGGTGATGTCCATCACCGTGCCCGTCACCCGCGCGGGCTGCCCCGACGCGTCCAGCAGCACGTCGCCCTTGCACGAAATCCAGCGGTAACCGCTGCCCGCGGGCTCGATGCGGTACTCCACGTCCACCTGCGAGCGCTGCTGCAGCGCCGTGGCCAGCCCCGCGCGAAGCCTGGGCAGATCCGCCGGGTGCACCACCTCATCCAGGTCCATGGCGCGGCCGGACAGCTTGCCCACGGCCAGGCCCAGGAGCCGGTCCACGTGCTCGCTCCAGGTCACCTGCCCCGTCTTCGCGTTCCAGTCCCAGATGCCCACGCGCGCGGCGGACAGCGCCTGCCGCAGCTGCTCCTCGCGCTGCTCCAGCACCTCGCGCCGGGAGAAGCGGAACACCGTGACAGTGCCCACCTGGAGCCGGTCGCCCTCCTGCAGCTCCGCGGTGGACACCGGCAGGCCGTTGAGGAACGTGCCGTTGGTGGACTCCAGGTCCGTGACGAGACACGAACCGTCCGACTTGCGCAGGATGCGCGCGTGCTTGCGCGACACCCCGTGGTCGTCGATGCGCACCTCTGCTTCCGACCCACGCCCGATGACGTGCTCACCCGGCTCCAACCGGTACGCCTTGCCAATGGCCGCCGGCGTCGTGGTGCTGATGAGGATGAGGCACGCCCCGGTCGAGGATGGGGCCGTCACCGACTGGCCCGCGCAGGTCGTGAGCTCGTCCACCAACGTCATCATGTATGCCAGCCCCCGGACGTCCCCCTGCGCTCGGGCCGGCTGTGTCCTCGCCGCCTGTCGTGCATGACGCCGCGCTCCGTATGGGCCCGAAGTCCTGGCCCGGACCGCAACCATACCCCAACGGCTTCCAATGAACGTCCCCACCCCCTTCCGGACAGGGACCCTGACTCCTGGTGAACGGCCAGGCAGGCAAGCGGGGCAGCCAACCCGGCACGGGCACTCGCGACCCACCCCGTGGATGGTAGGGTGCGGGGCATTCATGGCGGTGGATTCCGAGAGCACCTTCCGCATCCAGGCACGCGCGAACGCGAACGCCACGGACAAGGGGCACGACACACCTCCCCGTCCCGAGCGCGGGCCGGGCACCCTGGCAGGTGAGTACGTCCTCAAGTCCATGCTGGCGGCCGGCGGCCACGGCAGCGTCTACGAGGCGGAGCACCGCATCCTGGGGCGGCACGCGGCGGTGAAGGTGCTGCACTCGCACCTGGCGGACCAGGGCGAGATGCTCCAGCGCTTCGTGCGCGAGGCGCGCGTCGTCAATCAGATCCACCACCCGAACATCGTGGACGTCTACGACTTCGGGCTGATGCCGGACGGCAGCCCCTACTACGTGATGGAGCTGCTCTCCGGGCGCACGTTGAGCCAGGTGGTGCAGGAGCGTGGGCGGCTGTCCGCGTCGCGCGCGCTGGCGTACCTGGAGCCCATCTGCGGCGCGCTGGAGGCGGCGCACCGCGCGGGCGTCGTGCACCGGGACCTGAAGTCCAGCAACATCCTCGTGGTGGAGGAGGGGGAGAAGCCCCGGCTGAAGCTGCTGGACTTCGGCATCGCGAAGCTCATCCAGCAGGAGCCCGGCCAGGAGGGGCTCACCACCGCGGGCCAGCGCCTGGGCACCGCGCACGCGATGGCGCCCGAGCAGTTTCGCGGCGGCAGCATCGGGCCGCCCACGGACGTGTACGCGCTGGGCGTGCTCCTGTACCAGCTGCTCATCGGCCGCTACCCCTTCCAGTCCGATGATCGCCTGGAGCTGGAGCGCATGCACCTGGAGGCCCCGCCTCCGCGCCCCAGCGTGAAGGCCCCGGTGTCCCCCGCCGTGGACGCGGTGGTGCTCCGGTGCCTGGACAAGGACGCCACCCGCCGCTACCCCAGCGTGAACGCCTTCCTCACCGCGCTGCGCGAAGCCACGGAAGAGCCCAACCAGGTGGAGAGCCAGACGCGGCTCGTGCTGGCCGTGAACGCGGAGGTGGTGCTCCCCGCCACGGACATGGATGACGACACCACCTACGCCGCGCTCGCCAACGTCATGGACACGCTGGAGCAGGGCCTGCGCGCGGAGAGCTTCACCCTGGCGCTCCAGACGGGCACCGCGCTTTTGGGCGTGCGGCCCCTGGCCGCCGGCACCACGCCCGCCCAGGCCCTCCAGCCCCTGAGAGAACTGCAAGCCGAGGCGCAGCGTCTGGCCGAAGCCGTCCACGCCCGCGTCCACCTCTGCCTCCACCATGGTGAAGCGGAGACACGCGGCGACTCCGGCGAGGCCGAGGTGGTAGGCGGCCCGGTCACGCATGTGGCAACCTGGAACGTAAGGGACCCCGGTGGCTTCGCCATCACGCGTCCCGCGTCACGGTTCCTTGAAGGTCCTCCTCAGCAGTAGGCCGTTCCCGCCGTCCCCGCACTCCTCCTCCCCCGCCGTATCCCACTTGTGTCCTGTGGTTCCATGCCCTTCACCGGCACACGTCTGGCCCCGTGAGAATTGGACCCACACCATAATTTTTTGACGAAGACGTATTTCTTTTGGATCCTGAATCCGTCACGATTCCCCTGTCTGACAGTTTCAGCACCTTTCTAGCTGAAAGCCTGGACTGCCTGACATTCTGGAAGTCGGACCTCCGACTACCCTCGAGCGGGAGCCCCCAAATGCGCCTCACCCCTGCTTTTCGGCCTGGAAGTGGATGCAGCGAGTGGTGGAACCGAGTTGCCTCACGCCAACCCCTCAAGGCGGTGTTGATGACGGGGGCGCTGTTCGCCCTCGTGGGTTGCGGTGGCGCGATGCCGGAGGACGCCGTGCTGGGAGCCGATCCCGTGTCGGTGGATCAGGCGCAGCAGGTGGACAACGGGCTGACCGTCAACGGCTTGACGGTCAACGGGCTCACCGTCAACGGGCTCACCGTCAACGGGCTCACCGTCAACGGGCTCACCACGGAGAGCTTCAACGAGTGGTTCAGCCAGAACGCGGACACGGCGCCGATGCTGATGGCGTACATCGTGAAGTGCGCGGTGCCCGAGGGGCAGACGCGCACCTTCCAGTCCACTTCCACCGGGGCGAAGTACACGTGGCCGGGCAGCCTGGGCCTGGCGCCGGGCTGGGCGACGGGCAAGGCCGCGACGGTGACGGAGCAGCAGGCGGTGAGCGCGTGCCTGGCGGCGCACGCGAACAAGTACGGCCTGCACATCGCACTGTCCGTGCTGGGCCGCACGGCGGAGGGCGCGGCGATTCCCTACTCCGCCGAGGAGCTGTCGCAGTTCAACGCGAAGGAGGCGTGCTTCTTCGGCAACCTCTTCACCAACGAGGGCCTGTTCGCCGCGCGCGACCGTGACTTCAGCGCGGCGGAGAGCTCCACGCGCGCGTGCGGCCTGTCGCTGAAGGCGGACTCCTGCGCGCCCATCACCAACATCGGCAGCTGCTCGCAGTTCTGCACCAAGGGTGACCCGAGCCAGCCCTACTACACGCACTGCACGTACAACGGGAAGACGTACCCGGCCATCACCACGCGCGTGAAGCCCACGGAGCTGTTCCGCTGCGGAGACGGCGTGTGCCAGTTCACCGAGCACGCGGGCTCCGGCACCACGGCGGACAGCTGCCGCGCGGACTGCGGCGCCTGAAGCGACCGCACCTGATGAACCAGTGGTGAAGCGCGCTGGCATGGACGACCTCGGCCCCACCCCGGCCGCGTGTCCAGATGCCTCCGGGCGTGCGGTGAGCTCCTCCCGCGCGCCCAAATCCCCAGTGGAAAATGACAGTCGGGACGTGAAACCCAAGCGGTGTCCGCTCGACAGCATCACGTACTCGCGCACACCTTGCCGGGCACGGGGCGGCGGTGTTGGATGGTCTTCCACAGGCCGTTCCCGAAAGCAGGGACCCCCGCCACGAGGAGCGGTGACGGCCGCGGATGGATGTGGGTGGAGCGGGCCGCGATGACGTTACGAGGGAAGGTCGGGCGGTTGGCGGCGATGACGCGGCGGCGGGGCACGCTCCGCCAGGCCTTCGAGCGCCTGGGCCCCGGCTCCAAGACCCGGTGCGCCGTGGAGACGCCCTGCTCGGACAACCGGCTCCTGGAGGAGACGGTGCGCGAGCGCACCGCGGCGCTGGAGGCCGCCAACGCGAAGCTGTCCAGCAGCCTGGAGCAACTGCACGCGACGCAGGCCCAGCTGCTCTTCGCGGACCGGCTCATCGCGCTGGGGCGCATCGCGGCGGGCGTGGGCCATGAAATCAACAACCCGCTGGCCTTCATCCTGAGCAACCTGGAGTACATCCACCAGGAGCTGCAGCAGAAGGAGCGCCTGTCGGAGCAGGACCGGCAGGAGATATTGGAGGCGCTGGCGGAGACGCGCGACGGCGCGGAGCGCATCCGGCTCATCGTGCGCGACCTGCAGACGCTGTCGCGCGCGGAGGACGTGGGCAGCGGGCCCGCGGAGCTGGCCGCGGTGGTGCGCACGGCGGCGAAGATGGCCATGCACGAATTGCGGCACCGCGCGCGGCTGGTGGTGGAGTGCGACGGCGTGCCGCCGGTGCAGGGCAACGGCTCGCGGTTGGGGCAGGTGTTCTTGAACCTGCTGCTCAACGCGGCGCAGTCCATCTCCCCGGGGAACGCGGAGGGCAACGAGGTGCGCGTGGTGGCGCGGCCCGGAGAGCCCGGCCTCGTGCTGGTGGAGGTGCGCGACACCGGCTGCGGCATCGAGCCCGAGCACCGCGAGCGCATCTTCGACCCCTTCTTCACCACCAAGCCGCTGGGCGTGGGCACGGGGCTGGGGCTCGCGGTGTGCCATGGCATCGTCACCTCGCTGGGCGGCACGCTGACGATGGAGAGCGCGCCCGGCCGGGGCAGTGTCTTCCGCGTGACCCTGCCGGTGGCGGGCGCCTTCGTGCAGGCGCAGCGCTCGCAGGCCGACTGGACCTGATCAGCCTCCGCCGGGCGGCTTCATCCCGAGCGACCGCTGGAGCATCCCGCCGAGCACCTCGCGGAACCGCGCGTCCGACGCGGCGTCCGCCGGACGGCCCATCACGGGCAGCAGCGCCTCGCGCGCGAGCAGGAACCACTGCGACGCGCACAGCGCCACGAGCAGCGTCATGTCCACCGTGTCGCGCGAGGGAGGCGGCGTGCCCTGCGCCTCCGCCACGCGGCCGGACTGGAACTCCAGCGCGTCCGCCAACAGCCGCAGGCCCTGCGCGCGCACGAGCGGCATGTGTTCAGCGCGGCCGGTGAGCAGCGCCCACGCCATCAGCCGGCTGTGCTGCCCCTGCTGGACCACGGTGAAGAAGCGCTCCAGCAGCACTCCGGCGTCGGGCGGCGCGTCCATCGCGAGCAGGTGCTCCCGGAAGGACGCGGCCAGCAGCTCGTTGCGGCGCAGGAGCACCTCGCGCACCAGGGCCTCGTAGGTGCCGAAGTAGTGCGTGACGAGCGCGTGGCTCACCCCCGCCGCCTTCGCCACCGCCTGAAGCCCCACCCGGTCCGGCCCCTGCTCCACGAGCAGCGGCTCGGCGGCCTGGAGGATGGCCTCGCGCGCCTCCTCCGGGGTGCGCCGCTTCCGGGACGCGACGGGCTTCGCGGGACGACGGGGAGTGGAGGTGCGCCGGGCCGGGGCCCGACCCTGGGGACGCCTGGGTGCCATCGCGGCGCATCCTAGCCACCGGGCCCCTTCGTTCAACGCGCCCGCGCTATTGTCAGATTTGACAATAAACCCGGACGGGCAGTAATCCATGGGGTGTCCGGGCATGCTTGGCCCGGGGGTGTGCTGGCCTTCGCGAGGTCCGTGATGCTGATGCTGCTGCCCGACAATCCGTCGCCGGCGAGGGTGTTCCTGCTCGTCCTGCTCATCTCCGGGACGCTCAAGCTGCTGACGGTGGCGGGCGGCTGGGGGGTATGGCGCACGCGGCTGGCGGAGCGCTTCCGGGTGTACCGGCGGGAGCTGTCGAAGGGGCAGTTGCGCAGCGAGGCGCTGGCGGCGGTGGGCGTGGTGCTGACGGACGCGGTGCTCATCGGCGCCTTCCGCTCCTTCACCGGGCCGCTGATGGCACCGTTCAGCCTGTCCACGGCGCTGTGGTCGTACGCGTGGATGTTCGTAGGCTTCGAGGTGTGGTTCTACGTGACGCACCGGCTGCTGCACCTGCCGCGCTTCTACCGCTTCCATGCGCAGCACCACGTGGCGCAGGTGACGGAGCCGCTCACCGCGCTGTCGTTCTCCGTGGTGGAGCGGGTGGTGCTGATGAGCGGCGGGCTCAGCCTGCACTTCGCGGCCATGCACCTGTTCCCCGGCTCGCAGGTGGGCGTCCTGGCGTACATGCTGACCAACTACGTCCTCAACGCGTTCGGGCATGGCAACACGGAGTGGCTGCCGAAGCGCTTCGTGACGTCCTGGGTGGGCCGCGTCTTCTTCACCCCCACGTTTCACGCGTTGCACCATGCGCGCTACCAGGGGCACTACGGCCTGTACACCGTGGTGCTGGACCGGTGGCTGGGCACCGCGTTCGCCGACTATCCGCGGGTGCATGCGCGCGCCCGCGATGGCGAGGGACTGACCCGTATCGGGGAGCGGCTGGCGGTCGCGCCCCCTGCCCCTTCCCTC
>NZ_RAWN01000189.1:0-17830 GCF_003668895.1 Corallococcus sp. AB045 | reverse complement strand
GTACCCCAACGCCGTCCCCGTCCAGGCCGTGCCCCGCCCGGTGCCCAAGCCCCAGGCGGAGCGCCCTCCGCCGGAGTCGGAAGCGCTCTATGTGGCCGCAATCCTTCGGGATTCCCGGCTGCTCGCCCGGGACACCTTCCGCGTGTGTGATGAGCTGTCCCACATGGGACTGCGGATGGTGTTGGCCCAGACGACGTCCGGGCAGGGGCTGGAGGAGGCGCTCTTCGAGGCGTCGGAGGTCGTCAAGCGGACGCTCCTGGAGGCCGGCCGCCGGCTCTCTCCCGCGGGAATGGAGCTCGAAACGGAGTTCATCCTCGCGTGCCGCGACATCATGAAGAAGCGCATTGACGAGCGGCTCGTTTATATAAAGCGAGCGACGGAACAGACGCAGGGGGCTTTTGATTTGACAGAGGAGACGCGGTTGCTCCTGTCAGAGCGCAAGGAGCTGCTGGCGCTCCGCAAGCGCGTCCTGGATGAGCTGACCCCTGCTTCCTCGGCAACGGGAACAAAGGGACCAATGCAACCGGTTTGAGTTCGCGTTTGTAAGAAAGCTCGACTTTGCGGTAGATCGGCCGGCTCGCCCAGGCCAAAGCACCTGATTTTCTTAAGGAGAAGTACCCGAATGCCGACGCAGAAGCCCCCCAAGGCATCCGTGAAGCCCACCAAGAAGAAGGTGGACCCGGTGATCCGCAAGAAGAAGGCCCCGGACAGCCCTGCGGCGAAGGTCACGAAGGCAGCGGAGCCCGAGGAGAAGGAGCTGCTGGCGAAGGACGCCCCCGCCGAGGCGCCCGAGAAGATCAAGAAGAAGAAGGGCGTCGCCGCCATGGCCGACGACGTGGACCCCGAGGAGGCCGCGGAGGAAGCCGCCGCCGCCGTCCAGGTGGACCCGGACGCCGTGGAAGACGATGTGGAGGAGGATCCCGTCGCCGAGCGCAAGGAAGTCAAGGACCTGCTGGCCGCGGGCCGCGAGAAGGGCTTCCTCACCTATGACGAGGTGAACGACGCCCTCCCCGCCGACATCGTGTCGTCCGATCAGATCGACGACGTGATGAGCATGTTCGGCGACAACGACATTGAGATCGTGGACGCGCAGAAGGCCGCGCAGTCCAACGAGATCAAGCCCACCGTCGCCGTCGAGGAAGAGAAGGAAGACCAGGACGAGGACGAGAAGGACGAGGACGACGAGCCGGGCGGCAAGTCCAACGATCCCGTCCGCCTCTACCTGCGCAAGATGGGCAGCGTCAGCCTCCTCACCCGCGAGGGCGAGGTGGAGATCGCCAAGCGCATCGAAGAGGGTGAGAAGGAAGTCCTGCGCGCGCTGCTCGCCTGCCGCGTCGCCGTGGCGGACATCCTGGACATCAGCAACCGCCTGAAGACGGGCAAGCTGCGCGTGCGCGACGTCATCAAGGACGCGCCCGAAGAGGCCCAGTCGGAGAACGCGGAAGAGCCCGCCGAGGAAGCAGCCGAGGGCGAGGCCCCCGCGCAGCTGGCGCAGAGCGAGCTCAACAAGATCGAGCAGATCTCCAAGCAGATCGAGCGCTTCCGCAAGTTCGCCAAGGACTGCGAGGTCCTGGAGGAGGAGCTCTCCGGGAAGAAGAAGCTCACGGAGGTGCGCAAGAAGGAGCTGAAGCAGGAGGTGAAGGACCTTCGGACCAAGATGATGGAGGTCCTGGAGGAGATGCGGCTGAACAAGAAGCAGGTGGACCGCATCGTCGTGAACCTCAAGGGCCTCATCGAGCGCGTGGAGAAGGCGGAGGAGGAGCTCGGGGACCTGGAGCGCCGCTACGGCGTGGTGATGAAGGACCTGCGCCCGCAGCTCAAGGAGTCGCGCGAGAACCCGAACATCGCCAAGAAGCTCCAGAAGCAGCTCAACTTCACGCCTGAGCAGCTGGAGGTCCTGGACCGCGACGTGCGCACGGCGGTGCGGAAGATCAAGCGCGTGGAGGAGGAAGCCAACCTCCCCGTGGACGCGCTCCGCCGCAACTACGACGCCATCCGCCTGGGCGAGAAGCGCGCCGAGCGCGCCAAGAGCGAGCTGGTGGAGGCGAACCTGCGCCTCGTCGTCTCCATCGCGAAGAAGTACACGAACCGCGGCCTGCAGTTCCTGGACCTCATCCAGGAGGGCAACATCGGCCTGATGAAGGCGGTGGACAAGTTCGAGTACAAGCGCGGCTACAAGTTCTCGACGTACGCCACCTGGTGGATCCGTCAGGCCATCACCCGCGCCATCGCGGACCAGGCCCGCACCATCCGCATCCCGGTGCACATGATCGAGACCATCAACAAGCTCATCCGCACGAGCCGCTACCTCGTGCAGGAGATTGGCCGCGAGCCGACGCCGGAGGAGATCGCGGAGAAGATGGAGCTGCCGCTCGACAAGGTGCGCAAGGTCCTGAAGATCGCCAAGGAGCCCATCTCCCTGGAGACGCCCATTGGCGAGGAAGAGGACAGCCACCTGGGCGACTTCATCGAGGACAAGAGCCTGGTGTCGCCCGCGGACGCGGTCATCAACATGAACCTGGCCGAGCAGACCCGGAAGGTGCTGGCCACGCTCACGCCGCGCGAGGAGAAGGTCCTGCGCATGCGCTTCGGCATTGGCGAGAAGAGCGACCACACGCTGGAAGAGGTGGGCCAGGACTTCGAGGTGACGCGCGAGCGCATCCGCCAGATTGAAGCCAAGGCGCTGCGCAAGCTGCGCCACCCCAGCCGCTCCAAGCGCCTGCGCTCCTTCGTGGAGAGCTGAGCCGCCGGAGTAGACTGACCGCTGGGCCAGAAGGCCTCCGTTCCCTCGAGTGGGACGGGGGCCTTCGTCGTTTCCGTCCCCGTGTGAGGTGCGCCATGGCCGCGAAGAAGCCCGCCGCAAAGCCCCTGCCCTTCTCCGACAGCGTGATGAAGCAGGTGCGCTCCATCCCCCGGGGCGAGGTGCGCTCCTACGCGCAGGTGGCCATCTACGCGGGCAGGCCGGGCGCGGCGCGGGGCGTGGGGCGGGAGCTGAAGCACCTGCCGGGGCAGGCCACGCAGGTGCCCTGGTGGCGGGTCATCCGTTCGGACGGGACGCTGGCGCCCCCGGTGGCGCACGAGCAGGCGAAGCGCCTGCGCGCGGAGGGCGTCACCGTGGACGAACGCGGGCAGGTGTTCCGCGTGGTGGTGAAGAAGGACGGCAAAAGCTTATAGTCAGCGCGCGTCTGGCGGCAGAGACATGAGGGCCCTTAGCTCAGCGGTTAGAGCTGTCGGCTCATAACCGATTGGTCCCTGGTTCGAATCCAGGAGGGCCCACCTCTCCTCAATGCCTCGCAGCGCCCCTCCGTCCAATCGATAGGGTTTTACCGGGAGTGTGTCAGCCCCTCCTGGCAGAAGTATCGCTCGCCGCGCTTCAGGGAACGCGTGGGCCATGGCGGCCCCGCGCCGGGAGGGCGGACGCGAAGGAACACCTTGTTCACCGGAGACACGCACCGCCATGGGGCGACGCTGGTCGCCGCGCTCGGCATTGGAATGGCTTCACTGGCCGGTTGTGGCAGCGACGGGGAATCGTCCACGTCCCCCGAGTCAGCTCAGCCGGTGGAACTGCACCACAGCGAGTCGGACCTCTACGCGTCCTCCGCGAAGTTGTGGCGCCCCATGACCATCCCCGTCTGATGGGATTATCCCCTCCTGAACCAGGGCGCCCAGCGGCAGTGGGTGCGAAATGCGGTGAAGTACACGTGGGAATTCGATTCGGGGGTGCGCTTCACGGGCTGGAGCGCGTGCTCGCCCAACTCCAGCGGCATCCGCATCAGCGTCGCGGACACCGCCGACCCTCCGCACGTGAAGGCGCTGGGCTCCGACCTGAACGGCATGGCGAAGGGCATGGTGCTGAACCTCACCTTCGCCAACTGGAGCCCGGGGTGCGCCACCAACCCCCAGTACTGCATTGAAACCATCGCGGTGCATGAGTTCGGCCATGCCCTGGGCTTCGCCCACGAGCAGAACCGGCCGGACCGCCCGTCCACCTGTACCCAGTCCGAGCAGGAAGCTTCCGGGGACTGGTTGGTCACGCCTTGGGACGCGAACTCGGTGATGAACGGCTGCAATCCGACGTGGAACAACGGCGGCGTCTTGAGCCGCTACGACGTGTCGGGCGTGCAGTCTGTCTACGGCGTTCCCTGGGATTCGCTGGGCGGCGGCTTCACCTCCGCCCCCGCGGTGGCGTCCCGGGGCGTGAACCGGCTGGACGTGTTCGGCCGGGGCCTGGACAACCAGCTGTACCACCGGGAGTGGGATGGCACGGGGTGGATCGGCTGGACACCGCACGCGGGCATCATCACCTCCGACCCGGCGGCGGTGAGCTGGGGCCCGGACCGCGTGGACCTGTTCGTGCTTGGCGCGGACGGCAGCATGATGCACTGGGCCCGCGTGGGAACCGCGTGGACGACCTGGGAGTCGCTGGGCGGCGGCTTCACCGCCAGCCCGGCCGTGGCCTCGCGCGGCATGTACCAACTGGACGTGTTCGGCCGGGGCCGGGACAACGCCCTCTGGATGAAGTCGTGGAACGGCGCCACCTGGACCGACTGGAAGTGGCTGGGCGGGGAGCTGACCTCCGCGCCGGAAGCCAAGAGCTGGGGCGCCGGACGCATCGACGTCGTCTACCGCGCCCCGGACAACAGCTTCCGGCGCTCTGTCTTCAACAACGGCTGGTAATGCCCACGCAGCCCCGCCCCGGGCTCAGGCCTGGGGCGGTCGCGTCAGTCCTCCCGCGGACGGATGAGGCCGGAGTACGAGTGATAGCGCTCCCAGCCGCTGAACAGCAGCTTGCGCAGCTCCCCGTACTTGGCGTCGTGAGGGTCGTTCTTGTCCAGGTTGAAGTACTTGAGGATCTTCTGATCCTGCTGGGCGCCGACATGCTCCATGAACTCGTCGTTCTGCTCCGGGTTCATGTTGGCGAGTTCATGGACGAAACCCTGTCGGGTGAACGTCTTTTTCATGCGCTCGCTGATGCCCCAGGGGATGATGGGCACGCCAGCCGCCTCCATGAGCTTGAGCCCATTGAACTGTTCCTGGAACTTCTCGCCCTCATAGAGCCCGAAGGCCTTGCACCTCATCAGGATCCGGAAGGGGCCCTTGTCGTCCTTGTACGCCGTGGCGAACGCAGCCAGGTTCGCTGCGCACTTCGAGCAGGGCGTCTTGGTTCCCTTGAGGGTCACAACGAGGGTGCGTCCATCCGTGGAGCGTGCGAGCAACTGCTCGAGGATGGGACTGAGGACGTCCTGCTCGAGCAGGGGCTGGATGGCCTCCAGGAAGTGGTCCTCCATGTGGTTGTGCTCGACGGCTTTTGCCTTTGTCCCCTTGGAGGCAGGCTTGGGCGTCTGCTTGTAGGAGTGGATGTATTCCTTTTCGATCCCCTCCATGTTGTGGAAGTCGCGCGTCAGGAAGCGTCCCAGGAAGACCCCGTTGATCTTCACCACCCCCACCGTCGTGTTGACGTTGGTCGTCGTGAAGGGATTGTTCGTCCCGCCCTGCTGGGGGGAGTCGAACGCGTATCGGCCACTCACGTTCTCGCTCGCGAGCGCCGCGTCCATGAAGCGCTGCAGGGCGATGTTCTTCAGGTACCGCCAGCCCCCAAAGAGGATGTGGCTGTCCCTGGAGACCATGACCCCTTCCTCTACGGGCGCTCGCGCGGGTGGCCGGCTCCAGTAGAGCCGGTGGATCATGATCTGCCGCGTCTCGTGGAACAGACGCCGACTCGTTCCACCCAGCCGGGACACATCGCGCAGGGTCAGATAGGAATAGATGGCCTGAATGATGTAGCCCGGCAGATCACGGAAGATGCCCACGAACTGGCGGTCGTCATCATCCTCCTCCCCGGAGCCATCATCCTCTTCAGAGTTCTCATCCTCTTCGGAGTCCTTTACCCCCATACGCTGACGCTTCTTGGGCCTGGACGAGGACTTCCTTTGCAAATCCTTCTTGGGCATGACCCCTCCTGCACAGGAACCGGCTTCTCGTCTTCCATTTAGCCACGCGCGGGCAGGCCCGTCACGTCCCCTGTCCACGGGGAAGCGTCTGTCATTTCCACCGCCCCGGGCGCACCGCGGAGCGCTTGAGCGCCCCAGGGCTCACACGTCGAGGAAGTCCCCGCCATCACGCCGCCCAGCCCCATTCCCCCCGCCGAAGGCACGCTCCAGCGTGCCGGGCACGAGCCCCTTCACGCAGGCCTCCGCCTTGCCGAGCGCGCCGACGAAGCTCACGTCGGGCGCGAGCGTGTCCCGCGGCATCGACTCATCCTTCGCGCTCCACGCATCGAAGTACGCCTGCACCACCTCCACGGGACGTTTCGCGTTGGGCCTCCAGCTGCCCGACGGTTGGGCCCGTCGGGATTGGACGTGAACATCGCCCCGGCTCTGGACACCCCTGTGTCAGGTTTGTGCGCGCACGGGGCCTACAGCCCGACGAGGAGCGGGGCCAGGAGGGCCAGGCCCACCCACATCGGCAAACGAGCACGGCCACCACGAAGGTCCGGCTCGGCGCAAGGCCAAAATCCAATGAAGAGCCAACACTTCAGGATTTGAAGTTGTTGTGAACCCTGCGAATGCCAGTCTTGAGTGGTTGCGAACGCAATAGTAGCTAGACACGCGTCGGCCAGGGCCCTGCCTGCTCAAAGGCCGGCGCGAATCCCCAACCACCACAGGAGCATTGAACTTGTTCAACAAGGCAATGGCTGTCGCGCTGTTCTTGGCCCCTTTCATCCCCAGTGAAGCCCGAGACGGCATCTGGCCGGGCAACGACACAATGGCGGACGTGAACGCGGACGGGCGCGACGATTTCATCTGGTATGAGTCGGCCGGCACCCTCCGGGTGGCACTTTCCAATGGGTCCACCTTCTCGTCGTCCTCGACGTGGAGCTCCACGGCCTTCCCTACGGGCTACGGAATCTGGTTTGCGGATGTGACGGGGGATGGCCGCGCTGACGCGATTTCCGTTCGAGAGTACCTGGATGGTGGAGCCATTCGCGTCATTGTCAGGCGCTCGAATGGCTCCTCCTTCCTCCCTGAGGAGGAGTGGTACTCGGAGGTCGGCTGGAGTGGCTGGACGCGCTTCGACTTCAAGGACGTGTCGGGTGATGGAAAGGCAGACTTCATCCTGAACCCCAACATCGATGGCGGCAGTGGAATCTCTGTCGCGACCTCCAGCGGCACGGGCTTCAATACCCGTACGGCCTGGACGAGCACCTCCTTCGTCGCAGAGCGGAACATGTACTACGAGGATGTGACAGGGGATGGCATCGCGGACGCCATCGCCCATAACACGAACAGCATCATCGTCCGTCCGTCGACGGGAAGCTCCTTCGGGACGGCTTCGACGTGGCTCTCCGTCGGCTTCAACGGCACCAAGGGCGTCTGGTTCAGGGACGTCACGGGGGATGGAAAGGCCGACGTCATCGTCGAGAACACGGATGGCGTGCAGGTCCGGGCGTCGAGCGGCACGGCGTTTCTCGGAAGCGGGTATTGGGCCTCATCCCTGGGCGGGAATCTGTCGACCTGGGTCGCGGATGTGACGGGGGATGGCAAGTCCGACATCGTCTACCGCTATTACGCCGTGAGCGGTGTCTGCCCTCCGTCTTGCCCTACCGTGGTGACCCAGTGGGGCCGGGTTCGCAGCTCCGACGGCTCGACGTTCCTGGCCTCCACCACCTGGTATTGATGGAACTCTAATGGGGCGCGAGGCCTGCACGCGGAACGGGGCAGGCCTCGCACTTCCCTGCGCCTACTCGGAGGCGCCTGTTCGTAGAACAGCACCGTCCCTGAATGCGACTGGGACACGTAGAAGAGCCTGGTGCCGAACTGCGCATACGTGAGCGTGCCATCGAGGCCATGTCCACCGTGGGCGCCGTCTGAGCGATGGGTCGAAGTCCAGCTCCTTCACCCTGAGGATCGACGCGACGAAGAAGGAGTCACCGGCCAGCGTCGGCAGGCTGGATGGGTAATGCCAGACCTCTTCCCGGCGTTGAGTCTTTCCGAAAGACAATGAATTACGCGCTTTGACATCCGCGCGTCACCCTCTGTGAGCCCCAGGGGGGATGGGATGTCGAACGCCGCACCTGCTAGGCTGCGGTCCATCCTCACATGACCACCCTGCTCTTCGCCGCGGCGACGGCCTCTGACCTGTCCACCGGCTCGCTCATCTGGATCGCTCTCCTTTTCTTCGGCCTCTTCAAAGGCTGGCAGGCACTCCAGGATGCCGCCACGAACCGCAAGGCGGTCTATTCGCTGATGCTGGTGGATGTCGCCGCGCTGGTGATCCTCCTCGTCCAGCAGTTCAAGGTGCTCGACTCGCCCCCGGCGGCCATCCTGGTGGGGCTGTTCACGTTCGTCCTCATGCTGCTGGGACTGTTCCTCGCCGTCACCGGCCTCATCGAGCTGCGCTCCGACAAGGAACGGCTCCTGAAGGGACGCTCGCACGCGTGGTGGGCCATCGCGATCTCGGCCCTCATGCTGACCGGCATGGGCATTGGCTTCGCCAGGGTCATGGCCCGCCGGAATGAAATCCCGGCGAATCTCCGGGTGGAGAAGCCCGAGGAGGGCATCCGCGACCAGGAGATGAACTTCGCCTTCCAGCATCCAGGCAAGCCGTGGACGACGCTGAACGCCCCTCGGATCAACAAGCTCGCGAAGTTCGCCATGGCGCGGGGGGGCGACGCCCAGATGTACTTCATGATCGTCCCGGAGAAGTTCGCGGACGGAGAGCTCGCCGACGAAGAGGAAGGCACCGAGCTGCTCGCGGACATCGTGAGCGCCAACCTCGCGAGCGCCGCGGGCACGGTCGAAAAGCTGTCACGCGAGCCCCTTGCCGTCGGTGGGATGAAGGGCATCCGACTGCGCTCCCGCGCCCAGCACGCGAACATGCCGCTGACCTACGTGCACTGGGTCTACGCGCACGGAGAGCACGCCTATCAGCTCGTGGCGTGGGGAAGCCCGAAGGGGGAGGAGGCGCTCTTCGCGGAGGCGGACCGCCTGTTCTCGCGCTTCTCCCTGGTCAATCCCCAGAGCAGGGCCGCCCCCTCCACCGCGGCCGCGCGTCCCCTGACGGCACAGTCCACGGAGTATGGATACTCCGTCGAACTGGACGGGCGACTGTGGACACGGCCCACCAACCTCGCGACGGAGTTCCCCGAAGCGGACTTCGGCGCGACCGGTGACAACGCCAGCATGGTGGTCGTGCCCCTCTGGCTCTTCGGAGAAGAGCCCTCTCCGGACGCCCTGGCCCACGGCCTGTTGAGCGTCCTTGAGATCGACTCGCGCGAAGGCGCGGTCCGCAATGCCCGCGAGGTCACCACGGGCAAGCTCTCTGGACAGGCCTTCTCCTACGAATCCAAGAGTGAAGAGGGAGGGGTCGACGAGTACGAGCTGCGCGTGTTCCGCGACGGGGACATGGCGTACCTGCTCGCCGGATGGTGGACCAAGAACCAGCCCACGCTCGGCACCCGGGTCCGCTCGGCGCTGGATGCCGTCAAGCTCAGCGCCCCCTCGACGGCGCCCCGCTCCGCGGCGGTGGGCAAGGCCGCCGCGACCACCCACGCGAGGGTCTTCGACCAGGTCGCGCGCTACTACAGCGACCGGGAGGACTTCGCCGCGGCCGCTGCCTGGTTCAAGCGCGCCTTCGAGCTGGAACCCGGTGTGCCCATGCTGCTCATCAACGCCGCGGCCGGGTACGCCAGCTCCGAGCAGTACGCGGAGGGGCTCGCGCTCATCAATGCCCACGCGAAGCGGTTCCGGGGGGAGCCAAGGCTGGAGTCCTGGCGGGCCTACCTGCTCGTGCGCAGCGGCCGTGAGGCCGAAGGATTCCAGGCCTACGCATCCATCTTCCCCTCCCGCCTCACCAACGAGAGCCACCTGAACCGGTACCTCACGCTGCTCGAGGAGAAGGGCCGCGTCGCGCAGGCGCTCCAGGTCATCCAGCGGTACCGGAAGCGCGCCGACTCGACGGACGCCACGCTCATGCATGCGGGCCTCCTGCGGCGCAAGGGCGCCCCCGAACAGGCCGCCGCCCTCCTGCGTCAGCGGCAGAAGCGCGAGGGCTACGCCCTGGAGTTGTCCGAAGCGCTGGCGAACACGTGGCTGGAGGCCAAGAAGCCGAAGCTCGCCCTCGAAGTCGCCGAGGAGATGGTGAGCAAATCAGCGCAGTCCCCCTCGGGCTACCAGGCCCGGGCCCGCGTGGAGTACGCGCTCAAGCGCTATGCGGACGCCAAGTCCTCCCTGGAGAAGGCGCTCGAACTGGAGCCCGCCTCCGCGGACACGCGCCAGTTCCTCGAGCATGTGTCCGGCATGCTGGGCCAGGGGACGAACTCGGTGCTCAAGACGCCCATCGAGGAGGTCGCGCTGCCGCCTGACCTGCTTGCCCGGAAGGACAAGCCCGCCGAGGCGAAGGGCCACAATGGCCAGTACCCCCTGCTGGCCACCGCCATCTCCTTCGTGAAGGGAAAGGAATTGCGCACCACCGACCTGCGCCGGGTCACGGTGCACAACGCGGCGGGCGTGGAGCGCTACAACACCTTCGAGTTCGAGCTCAACCCGCTGTCCGAGGAGATCTTCGTCAACCGGGTGGAGGTCCGGGATGAGCAGGGCCGCGTGGTGGCCAGGGGCAAGGTGGAGGACTGCTACGTCTCCGACCGGGCCTCCGCGCAGCAGGGCACCCAGCGCCGCACCCTGGTGGTGCCCGTGCCAGGGCTGAAGCCCGGGCACACCGTGGAGGTGGTGGTCACCCGGCGCGACATCACGCCGCCGAAGTCCATGCGCTTCTTCGAACATGACTTCTTCGCGAGCATCCCCGCGTCACGCTCCGTGCTCTACGTCCGCGGCGACGTGGACGCGATGCAGTGGCGAGCCTCACCCGGCATCAAGCCCCTCCAAGCGCCCGATGCCTTGACCTTCATCGTCGAGCAGCCCGCCATCTACCGCGAGGAGGGCATGCAGCCCGACTACCAGGAGTACCTGCCCATGGCGTGGCTGGCTCCCGTCGGCACGACGTGGGAGGCCGAGGGAAGCGACTACCTGAAGTCCATTGCCGCGCAGCTCGCGCCCGCGCCCACCGTGAAGTCACTGGCCGCCAAGGAGGCGGGCACGGCCAAAGAGCAGGCGACGCGTGCCGCCGCGCTGGCCCGGTGGGTCCAGAAGAGCCTGACCTACCGAGGCATCCTCTTTGGCGCACGGGCCCGCATTCCGCATGCGGTGGACGAAATCCTCAAGAACCGCACCGGCGACTGCAAGGACCACTCCCTCCTGCTGCACCAGCTGCTGGGTGCCGCAGGGATTCCCTCGCAACTGGCGCTCGTGCGGACACAGGGTCCCATCGTCTCGGACACGCCCTCGATGGATCAGTTCGACCACATGGTCGTCTACCTGCCGACGGTGGGCGGGGGCACCTTCGTGGATGTGACGAACAAATCCGCCGCGCCCATGAGCAGCGGGGAGGTGGCATTGGGCGGCCGGGAGGCGTTGGTGTTGGATGCCACGAAATCCCGGCTGGTGCGCATCCCCGAGTCCTCCCAGAGCCACGTGCGCGCCGAACGGCACGTCCGCCTCCAGGGCACGACGCTGAACGTGAAGGAGCAGGTGACGCTGACGGGAAGCCATGCCTCCGCCCTGCGCTACTACCTCTCCAGCGAAGAGCCCTCCGAGCGCGCGGAGCTGATGGCCACCATGATGGGAGGCTCCCGGGCAGGCGTGAGCGTCACCACCCTGGAGGCCCCCGACCTGGAGGAGCCCGAGCGCCCGCTGACCTTGAAAATCGAATACGTCGTGCGCGGCCGGTTCGCGTCCGCGGGCGGCGGCATCGTGGGGCAGCTGCCCTCGCCCTGGGAGCACAACTTCCTCAGCCTCCGGGAGACGGAGCGACGCGACTCTCCGCTGGAAACGAGGACGCCCCTCGTCATCGAGAGCGTGACCCATTTCGAGGTGCCCTCGGGTCAGGACATCCCGGAGCAGGACCTGGCGGAGCGCTCCGGCACCACGGACTACGCGGAGTGGAAGCTGGCGTCCCGACTGGCCGATGGCGTGCTCACGCGAGACTTCCGCATCCAACGGGCGAAGGGACGCTACGAAGCCTCCAGGTACCCGGCGTACAAGGACGCCATGCAGGCCGCGCTGGGGGCCCTGGAGCAACGCGTATCGCTGCGGGGGCCCGCGTCCGCGGCCGTCCAGGAGTAGTCCGCCGTGCAGGCAGACAGGAAAGACTCCTTTGAAGTACGCACCCTTACCCGCGGAGAAGAGTTCGACGCCTACCGGAGGCTGCTTTTCGAGGTCTACATCGAAGAAGCCGGTTGGAAGTTCAATCCAGCCAATCCCTCCGGAATCCGGATCTCCGACCGCAAGTTGCTGGATGACCGGGATGACTTCGCCACCTGCTTCGGAGTCTTCAGGCAGGACGTATTGGTGGGGGGAGGCCGCATCTGCGGAAGGTTTCAGGGTCGATTCGAGGTCCATGGCTACCAACCGGATCGGGACCTGGGCTTCCTTGACATTCCCAATCTGTTCGAAGCGAGCCGGGCCGCCCTGCGACCCGAAATCAGGGGCAGCGACGCGTTCCCATTGCTGGTCTTGCACATATTTGAATACTGCAAGAGCAACCGCCTGCTTGTATTTACAGCCCCGAGCGTGCGGTCCGTGATGCGCTTCTATCACTCGATTGGGATGCCAGCAGTCGAGGGCTGCAGGTTCAGGTTCGAGCCCGAGGATCCAGCGGAGGCGCAGCTGTTCCTGGTGGACTCAGAGGACGTTCTGGACACCGTCCTCCAGAAGCTGCGTCCACTCCTCCGTGGCGGTTGAGGGATGGAGCCGCGTCCGCACATCGCGCTGGTGGCGCTGATGGCTTGGCGGACCTGACGGAGGCCGTGCCGTGATGGGCGAGTCCCCCACCTCAGCTTGGATGAGCACTGAATCACCAACCGGCGGAGCGGCGGCGCATAGGATGCGCCGCCATGGACTTCCAGGCGCGACTCGAGGCGCTCACGCACCAGCTCCGCCCCTGGGCTCCTCTCTGGTCCCGCTCTATCCTCCAGGGTTGGCCCGGCTCCGGCTCCGCTTTTCCCGAGGACTGGCTGAGCTATGCCCGGTCGCTCGATGAAGCGGGCGAGCGCCAGCTGGACCAGGGGGTGCTCGTGGGCGCACCGCCCGCGTCCCTGTCCGCGCTCCTGGGCTCGCTCCAGGAACTGACGGCGCTGCCCTGGCACGAGGGCATTCACCCGCTGACGGTCGCGCAGACGCAGGGACTCAGCGCCAAGAAGACCCATGAGCTCGAGCGGGTGCTCGCCCTGCTCGCGCCCAGAACGCGCTTCATCCACCAGGCGGTCGATATCGGCGGCGGCATGGGGCACCTCGCCCGCCTCTGTGCGCGGACGTTCGGGTGGACCTTCCACAGCATCGACCGGGACGCCGCGTTGCAGGACAAGGGCCGGCGGTGGCTGACGAAGACCCGCCCCCTGGGTGGCGACACCCTGCATTTCATCCAGGCCTCCGTCGAGGACGGGGACCAACCCCGAATCGATCCGCTCTTCTCCGGCCGGGACCGGGCCTCTATCGGTCTGCACACCTGCGGGCCGCTCGCCCTCACGCAGATCCGCAAGAGCGAGGGGGCGGGCTTCGTCCTGAACGTCGGCTGCTGCTACGACAAGCTGGAGGCCCCGCGAGACTTCCCCGTCTCCCGCTTCGGAGGCGCGCATCCCCTGCCCTTCACCCCGCATGCCCTGGCGCTGACGACGCGGGGACGGCATCACAAGACCGAGGTGGAGTTCGCGCGGATGAAGCAGGTGTACGCGTGGCGCTTCGCGTTCGACCTTCTGTCGAGACAGCGCTTTCCCGAGCGCGGCTTCGTGCGGGCAGGAGACGCGCCCCGGACGCTCTATGACGGCCCCTTCGCTGTCTACGCGCGCGACCGCCTGGAGCGCCTGGTCCTTGAACCCGGCATGACGGACGCCGAGCTGGAGGCCTTCGAGGTGTCCGTTCGCGCCGAGACGCGGGAGCTCCTGCTCTGCCATCTGCTGAGGGACCGCTTCGCGCGGGCGTTGGAGGTCGTGCTCCTGCTCGATCGCGCCATCCTCCTGGAGGAGCTGGGCTTCCAGGTCGAGCTCCTCCAGCTCTTCGATCCGCGACTGTCCCCGCGCAACCTCGCGCTCATCGCGTCGCGGAGCGATTGAGCGCCGGCCGAGGGGGGCTTGGTGAACGGAAGTCGCCTCGGCTACAAACGAGACCCCGTCCGCAGTGCCCTGTCGAAAGGTTTCCTGCTCATGTTCCGCTGGTGGTTGTTGTCTGTCTGTCTTGTCCTTGCCGCATGCTCCGGAAGCGACCTCCCTGAGGACGTTCCTCCCGGCTCGGACTCGGGGACGTCCGTTCCCCCGCCGGATGGAGGCAACGACGCGGGCACCGACGGCGGCCTGCCGGATGCCGGCGCCGATGGAGGCATCCCGGACGCGGGCGTTGACGCCGGCTCACAGGATGCGGGCGTTGACGCCGGCGCGCAGGACGCGGGCAGCGATGGCGGCGCGCAGGACGCGGGCACCGACGGAGGCAGGGATGGGGGGAGTGACGCGGGGTGCGTCCGCTGCGAGTCCCCGCCGCCCCCCAGTTGCTACGACGCGAAGACCCTCGTGACCTGGTTCCTGCCCGGCTATTGCGGTAGCGACGGCGGCTGCCTGTACTCCGCCTTCTATGAGCCGTGCCAGTACGGCTGCGCCAGCGGCGCCTGCCAGCCCTGCCCTCCCCAGTGCGACGGCCGGGAGTGCGGCGACGATGGTTGCGGCGGCTCGTGCGGAACGTGCGACGACCCCCAGAGCTGCGGCGGCGGTGGACTGGCGGGCGTCTGCGGCCCCGAGCTGGGCTGCGGCAGCTGGAGCGCGGGCGCTTCGCTCCGGGTCGCCCGCGCGCATCCGGCGTCAGCCCTGCTCTCGGATGGGCGCCTCTTCCTCGTGGGTGGGCTGACGGGCAGTGGGAGCACGCGCACGGCGGAGGCCTTCGACCCGGGCACGGACACCTGGACGTCCCAGGGCTCCATCCCCGACGGCGGGACGACGCCCGGGGGCGCGAGCAACGGCTTCTACTCCTTCCCGGGCGCGGCACAGCTCGGCACGGGGAAGGTGCTCGTCACCGGCTACGCGGACAATGCCTACGCGCGCTTCGACCCCGCCACGGCCACCTGGACACCCGGCAGTGGCATCACGACGCGCCTGCAGCCGCTCGTCCTCCCACTGGCCAACGGGCAGGCCCTGGTGGCCAGTGGCATCACCGAGGGCGGCAACCACGTCCTGCTGAGCTACACCTACGACGACGTCGCCGCGAAGTGGAACTACAGCACCTCGCGCGAGGGCCGCTACCGGGCCGCGGGGGTCCAGCTCGCGGACGGGCGGGTGATGGTGACTTCGGGCATCGCCGATGACGTCCATGGACAGGCCGCTCGCAGCGCGGAGCTGTACGACCCGGTCACCAACACCTGGAGCTACACCGGAGCGCCGCGCCGTCCCCACTCGGCGGCGGCACTCGCGCGGCTGCGGGACGGCCGCGTCCTCCTCATCGGTGGCACCTCCGTGCGCGGCTTCTTCACGGGCACGGCGGTGCGCACCACCAGCGTGGAGCTGTACGACCCGGCCACGGGCCTCTGGCGCGACACGGGCTTCCTCAACGTCGCGCGCAGCGGACACACCGCGACCGTGCTCGCGGATGGCCGCGTGCTGGTGGCGGGCGGCGTGGGCGCGGACGGCAAGGTCATCCCCTGGGTGGAGCTGTATGACGTGGAGACGGAGACGTGGACGCTCACCGCGCCGCTGTCCACCGCGCGCAGTTCTCACGTGGCCACCCAACTGGCGGACGGGCGCGTCCTCGTGACGAGCGGCGTGAGCCCCACCGGCGCCGCCCTCGCCTCCACCGAGGTGGTCCAGCCCGCCGGCTTCTGCCCGGCCCACGGCTGCGTGCCCGAGTCCGACGATGCCCTCTGCGCGAAGCAGGAGGCCGGCTGCGGCACCCTCAGCGTGCAGGACGCCTGTGGCACGACGCGGCAGGTGTCGTGCGGTCAGTGCTCCCAGTCCACGTCCTGCGGCGGAGCGGGCATCCCGTACCGCTGCGGCTCCCCGGGCGGCGCGGGCTGGCAGGTGGAGACGCTGGGCACGGCGGGCGGCGGGCGGCCGGGCATCGTCATCGAGGCGAACGGCGAGCCGGCGGTGGCCTATATCTGGTACGACGTGGGTGGGGGCAGTGGCTCCACCTACGAAGTCTTCCTCGCGCGACGGCACTCCCAGGGCTGGAGCGCCGCGCCCATCCAGGGTGGCGTCCTCTCCAGCAACGTGGCCCTGGCGCGCACGAGCACGGGGCAGCTGCGCGCCGCCGCCACGATGCGTGTGTATATCTATTCCTCCAGCGACGAGGTGCCCATCCTCCTGTCCTGGGACGCGGGGCGCTGGCGGGACGAGGTGACCGCGCCCACCTACCCGGAGGTGAACGCGAGCCAGCTGGCGATGGGCCTGGGCCCCACGGACGAGCCGCTGGTGTGCACCATCGACCTGGTCAACTACTTCCACACCGCGGAGCTGCTCTGCTACGCGCGCGACGGCGCCGGGGAGTGGAGGCGGGACCGCGTGGACGCGCCGGGCTCCTACGGCGGCGCGCCTTCGGTGGCGGTGGACCGCGACGGCCTGCCGCACCTCGCCTACTACGACATGAACAAGAAGGCCCTCATCCACGCGGTGAAGGGCGCCACGGGCTGGACGCTGGAGACGGTGGACGCGAGCGCGGACGTGGGTCGCGACGCTTCCCTGGCGCTCGACGCGCAGGGATACCCGCACATCGCCTACCGCGATGCGACGAACAAGGACCTCAAGTACGCGCTGTGGACGGGCAGCGCGTGGAGCCTCGAACAGGTGGACACCGCCGATGACGTGGGCGGCACCCCGGCGCTGGCACTCGATGCGCAGGGCCGCCCGCACATCAGCTACGAGGACCTCACCCGCAAGAACCTGAAGTACGCGCGCTGGAGCGGCACCGCCTGGGAGTTCACCACCGTGGACGCGAGTGGGGTCGGTGGCTCGAACTCCGCGCTGACGCTGGATGCCTCCGGAAGGGCCCACATCGCCTATTACGGACAGGGCCTGCGCTACGCGCGCGGACCGTGAAGGCGCGGGTCGCCTCGTGTCTGGTGAATCAAGGCACGTAGGCGATGCAATCAATCTCCACGCGCAGGCCGGTGTCCGGAAGCGCGGACACCTGCACGGTGGTCCGCGCGGGCCGGTGACCGGCGAAGACGCGCTCGTAGACGGCGTTCATTCGCGCGAACTCCTGCATGTCCACCAGGAAGACGCCGCAGCGCAGGACGTGCTGGAGGCTGGAGCCACCGGCCACGAGGATGCGCTCCAGGTTGCGCAGCACCTGCTCTGTCTGTGCTTCGATTCCCTCGGCCTGCACGCCGGTCGCGGGGTCCCTGGCCGCCTGTCCGGAGATGAAGAGCAGCCGGTCCAGCTGCATGCCGGGTGAGTACGGGCCCGCGGGCTTGGGCAGTCCTGGCGCGACGATGGGCTGATGCTTCGCTGACGTCATGGGCTTCTCCTTGGATGGGCCTGGCGCCCCTGCTTCGTGCACGGCTTTTCGCCGTGCCTGGGACAAGCTTAAGAGGTGTTCCCCAGAGTGAGCAGCTTCTTCAGCGGCTCGTTCAACCTGAGCTACGGAACCGGGGCACGCCCGGGACCACCGTGCGCTCGTGGTAGCGCACGGTGGAAACCCAGACGCCAGGGAGCTCACTCCATGCAGGTGAGAGCGCTGTAGGTCAGGATGACCAGACCGGCGTTGCCCGATCCCGAGGAGCCAGCACCCGCCACGGCCGG
>NZ_RAWN01000188.1:0-17835 GCF_003668895.1 Corallococcus sp. AB045 | reverse complement strand
ACGTCCGACCCCGCCCACCTGGAGGACAACGTGAAGGCGGGCTTGGGACGGCTCCCCGACGAGAAGCTGCGCGCGCGGATGGTGAAGCTCTTCGAATCCTGAGCGGCGCGGCCTACAGGTCAGGTGACGGCGAGTAGCGCAGCTCTCCGCCCGGCTCCAGCACCAGCCCGGTGCCGGGCTCGCCGGCCTCGTCGTCGCGCCCCACCTCCAGCACGCCCTCCTCCGCGTCCCACTGGCCCAGGTAGTACTCGCCACCGGCCACCATGCACGCGCGCCCTTCGGACACCAACGTCTCCACCACTTCCTTCTTGTCGCTGGTGAGCCGGTAGAGCGTCCACGTCTTGCCGTCCTCGCGGAAGCCCTTCACCAGGTCCGCCAGCTCTTCGTCGCGAGGCGCGCCGCCCGCCTTCTCCTCGCGCGTCCACTGGCGCGGCTCCTTCGCGGGCTGCGTCTTCTGCCACGCCCGCGCCAGCTCCAGCAGCTTCTGCTGGGCCGCGTCCTGGAGCGCGTGCATCGCGTCCGGCAGCTCAATCTCCTCCAGCGCCAGCAGGGCCGTCTCCAGTTGCAGCGCCTTCAGGCTCCACTCGTTCCACGCGGTCTTCAGCATCCGTGTCGCTCCCGGCCGGCACGCCTCGTTCCGAAGGACGAAACAAGCGAGAGGGCCCGGCACGCCCCCTATCACACGCCCGGCTGCCGGGGTGCCGACCCGGCGGTACGGACGATGTTCGCTGCCAGGCCGCTGCCTACCTTCAACCCCCAAGGGAGGCGAGCACATGACGACGACGACGAAGAGTCCGCAGGACGTGGTGGAGCACCTGGGCAAGCTCATCCACGGCATCAAGGTCGCGATGATGACGACCGTGGACACCGACGGCAGCCTGCGCAGCCGGCCGATGTGGACCTACGACAAGGACTTCGACGGGGAGCTGTGGTTCTTCACCAACGACCACACGCACAAGGTGGACGAGGTGCAGAAGGACCACCACGTCAGCCTCGCCTACTCCGACCCCACGCGGGACCGGTACGTGTCCGTCAGTGGTCGCTGCTCGCTGATCCACGACAAGGCCAAGGCGAAGGAGCTGTGGAACCCCGCCCTCAAGGCCTGGTTCCCCCAGGGGCTGGATGATCCGAACCTGGCCCTCCTGCGCGTCTCCGTCGAGAAGGCCGAGTACTGGGACACACCCAACAGCAAGATGGTCCAGCTGGTCGGGTTCGTGAAAGCCGTCCTCACCGGCGACAAGTACCACCCGGGCGACAACCAGAAGCTCGACCGGGGCGCCCCCCGCCGCAACTGACGGGAACCCGAACGGGGCCGCCGGAAGGCCGGCGGTTCCCACGCTCTTAAAACCTGACACGTGTGTCATGGGGTGTGTGAAAGCAGGACAGCCTCAGACTCGTACCACCCCGGCCCACCCGGCAGGCGCACCCGAGTGAGCCCGCCGTGGTGGGTGAGACTTTTGTCCCTTGGTTGCTGTTTCTCTGACAGCGCCGTTCGTCCTGGCTTGTAACGCGGCCCCGGCCCGAGTCATGCAGCCGGCCGACGCCGTGGTACGAGCCGGACACCGTCCACACATCACGTTGAAGTGACAGACGGTTTAGAGTATCAACCATCCGCTTTCGAGATTTTCCACCTTCCGTCCGGCATCCTTGCCGGCGCCGGATGGAACGGACTCGGAGACGCTCATTGGGCGGAGCGATTTCCCGCCATTCGAAGGAATCAGGACGATGGAGAATAAGAAGAAGGTCGCGAAACCCGAGGGCAAGCTGGCGGTGCTCATCCCGGGCCTGGGCGCGGTTTCCACCACGCTGATGGCGGGTGTGGAGCTGGCGCGGCAGGGCAAGGGCGCCCCCATTGGCTCGCTCACGCAGATGGGCACGGCCCGCCTGGGCAAGCGCACCGACGGCCGCACCGTGAAGCTCAACGAGCTGGTGCCGCTGGCCACGCTGGAAGACGTCGTCTTCGGCGCGTGGGACATCATCAGTGAGGACGCCTACCAGGTGGCCGTGCGCTCGGGCGTGCTGACCGACAAGCACCTGGAGCAGGTGAAGCCCTTCCTCCAGGGCATCAAGCCGAAGCCGGGCGTGCATGATCCGGAGTTCGTGCGCCGCATCGCGGCAAACCACATCAAGGCCACGAAGACGCACCGCGAGAGCATCGAGGCCATCCGCCAGGACATCCGGGACTTCAAGAAGGAGCTCAACGCCAAGCGCGCCGTGATGGTGGTGTGCAGCAGCGTGGAGACCTTCCGCCCGCTGCCGGAGGCCTTCCAGACGCTGGCCAACTTCGAGAAGGCGCTGGACGCCAACAGCACGGACATCAACCCCACGGCGCTCTACACCTACGCGGCCATCAAGGAGGGCGTGCCGTTCGCCAACGGGACGCCGAACGCCGCCGTGGACACGCCGGCGCTGCAGGAGATGGCCAAGCTGGAGGGCGTGCCCGTCGCGGGCCGTGACCTCAAGAGCGGCCAGACGATGATGAAGACGGTCATCGCGCCGGCGCTCAAGGCGCGCATGCTGGGCCTGGAGGGGTGGTTCTCCACCAACATCCTGGGCAACCGTGACGGCGAGGTGCTGGATGATCCCCAGGCCTTCAAGGCCAAGGAAGTGACCAAGTCGAGCGTGCTCGACACCATCCTGCAGCCGGACCTGTACCCGGAGCTGTACAACAAGTACTCGCACAAGGTGTCGATCCACTACTACCCGCCCCGCGGCGACGCGAAGGAGGGTTGGGACAACATCGACATCACCGGGTGGCTGGGCTACCCGATGCAGATCAAGGTCAACTTCCTCTGCCGCGACTCCATCCTGGCGGCGCCGCTGGTCCTGGACATCGCGCTGTTCATGGACCTGGCGAAGCGGCTGGAGTGGCGGGGCATCCAGGAGTGGATGTCCTTCTACTTCAAGAGCCCCATGGCCCACCCGGGCCTGCCGGTGGAGCACGACCTGTTCATCCAGCTGACCAAGCTGAAGAACACGCTGCGCGTCGTCGCGGGCGAAGAGCCCATCACCCACCTGGGGCTGGACTACTACGGGGATGACCTCCCGCTCGCCCGATAAGAACGCCTCCGCGTTCAAGTGGCTCGTCACCGTCATGGCGACGGGCCACTTCGCGTTGGTGGTCTCCACCGGAAGAGTCCGGTGGGAGCACGTCGCGGCGGACCTGCTGCTGGTGGTGCTGGCCTGGGCCGGCGCCGGCCCGCGGCGGTTCCTCCGCGGCGCGTTCCCGCTGTGGCTCACCGGCATGATTCTGGACAGCCAGCCGCTGTGGCTATGGCTGCGCGGCACCATCCACACCGGCGACCTGTGGAACCTGGAGAAGGTGCTGTTCCCCGCCCCGGGAGGCACGCACTGGCCCGAGTGGTGGTCGCGTCACCCCAACACACCGTTGGACCTGCTGTGCGGCTGGGCCTACGCGGCCTACCTCTACGAGGTCTTCCTCGTGGCGCTGTGGTTCTTCTTCAAGAAGGACGCGAGATTCGAACAGCTGTGCTGGGCCTTCTTCGTGGTGAACGCCATCGGCGTGGTCACCTACGTGATCTACCCCGCGGCTCCCCCCTGGTACGTGCTGAAGTACGGGCCGGGACTCGCGGACCTGTCGGCGCCGCCCAGCCCCGCGGGCACCGCGCGCTTCGATGCCTTCTTCGGCATCCACTACTTCGCGAACTTCTACGCCAAGAACCCCAACGTCTTCGGGGCCATGCCGTCGCTGCACGCGGCCTATCCGCTGATGATGGTGCTCGTCCTCTGGCACAAGGGCCTCGCGTGGCGGGTGGGCACCATCTTGTTCGCGCTGCTCGTCGCTTTTTCCGCCGTGTATCTCACGCACCACTACGTCCTCGACGTGCTCGCGGGAAGCATCGCGGCGGTCGTGGCCTTCGTGGTCGTGAGGGCTGTCTTCGCAAGACGGGCCGTGGAAGCGCCAGGGATGGCGCCCATGACCCTGCCGTCTGGAGGGAACACCCGTGCATGACAACATGCTGGCCTTGCTGAGTGGCGACCTGTCCCCCTCGGCGCGCATCTGGACCGCGCTGGCGCCCGCGCTGTTCGCGGTCGCGTACTTCCTCGTGGGACTGGTGCTCTTCTGTATCCGCTGTGCCATCAAGGGCATCCCCCGGGACGCGGAGACGCTGACGCGCGGCAAGTCGGTGCTGGTGGGCTTCTTCCTGCGCCACTACTTCTTCTGGGTCATCCAGCCGCTGTGGCGGGTGCTGCTGCGCTCGGGCCTTCCGGCCAACGCGCTGTCCATGCTGTCGGGCCTCCTGGGCGTGTCGTCCGGCGTGGCGGTGGCGGCGGGCCGCTTCGCGCTGGGTGGCTGGCTGTTCCTCCTGGCGGGCGTGCTGGACGTGATGGACGGCCGCGTGGCGCGCACCCGCAAGGAGGCCAACCCCGCGGGCGCGGCGCTGGACTCCGTGCTGGACCGGTACGTGGACTCCGCCATCCTGATGGGCCTGGCCTGGTACTACCGGGACACCTGGGTGCTGCTGCCCGCGCTGGGGGCGCTGATGGGCTCCTCGCTGGTGCCGTACGTGCGCGCCAAGGGTGAAGGCCTGGGCGTGAGCGTGCGCGACGGCGCGATGCAGCGGCTGGAGCGGGTGCTGTTCCTGGGCGTGGGCACGGCGCTGTCGCCCATCCTGGAGGCGCTGTTCTGGCCGACGGAGAAGCACCCCATGCACTGGCTGGCGGTGGCGGGCCTGGTGTTCGTGGCCGTGCTGAGCAACGTCACGGCGCTGGCGCGCTTCCGCACGCTGGTGCGGGCCCTGACGCCCAAGAAGCCGGTGAAGCAGCGCTCGGGCGTGGCGCTGTTCGGCTTCAACGCGGCGGCGGGCGCCATCGCCACGGCGGTGGACTTCGCCGCGGTGCTGGGCATGGTGGAGTGGGGGGGCCTCTCCCCGGTGTGGGCCACGGTGGCCGGCTGCGTGCTGGGCGGCGTGGTGAACTACTCCCTCAACCGGGTCATCACCTTCCGCAGCCAGGGGGCGGTGGCGCCGCAGCTGGCGCGCTACACGCTGGTGAGCGCGACCAGCGCCCTGCTCAACGCGGGCGGCGTGGCGCTGCTCACGCTGCACCCGCAGCTGGCGTACACGCTGGGCTGGTGGTTGGTGCGCGGCGTCGTGTACTTCGCGTGGAACCTGCCGCTGCAGCGTGACTACGTCTTCAACGACACCTCGGACGAGCTCCTGGAGCAGCGGCCCCATGCGGCGTGACACGCTCGCCCGCGGCTTGAGGGCCCTGTGGGTGGGGGCCCTGCTTTCGCTTCCTGGGGTGGCGGCTGCGGGTGGCGTGCTGGGGTTGTCCTACGACTCCAGCGACCGGTACGGAGAGAGCTTCTCCTTCGTGGCGGACACGGAAGACGGCACCTACGTGACGGTGAACCTGACGGTGACGAACATCGGCCCGGGGTCGCGCACGGGCATCTGCCGCGCCACGGTCTTGCGGCCGGGTAAGGCGGTCTGGTCGCCACAGACGCGCGTGGGCGCGAAGGAGTGGAGCTACGCGCCCACCACGGACACGTTGAAGCTGGGCACGTGCCTCGCCCGGGCTTCGGACACGGGCCTGACGGTGGACGCGCCGTTGGACAACGGCCGGGTGACGCTGGAGTACGCGCGCAAGCCCGAGCCGTGGTCGACGGACGGCTCCGTGGTGGAGGAAGGCAAGGACCGCTACCGCCACGAGGTGCTGGTGGCCGGCAGCCCCGTGAAGGTGACGCTCCAGATGCCCAAGACGGAGGCGGTGACGCTGTCGGGCGGCGGGTACGCGGACCACTCGCGCAGCACGGTGGCGCCGGCGAAGTTGGCGAAGCGCTGGGTGCGCTTCCGCGCGCTCAAGGGCCCGCCGTACGCGGTGGTGCTGGGGCGCGAGGGCCATGGGGGCGACTACGCGCCCGTGTACGTCTGGGAGGACAAGGGGGCCGCGAAGCTCCTGGAGTCCTTCACGCTCACGCAGACGGGAGCGAAGGAGAAGAGCACGTGGCGGGCGGAGCTCACCGACCGTGACGGCAAGCCGGCCGTGACGCTCAAGGGCACGTCGCTGCTCCAGCGCAGCGCGCCGGTGGAGTCTCTGGGCGTGCTGAGCGGGCTGGTGCGGCCGGTGGTGGGCTCGCCGGTGACGTACCTGCTGCGGGGCGTGATGGAGCGTCCGGGCAAGGCGCCGGTGGACGGGTTGATGGAAGTGACGTTGGAAGGCGAGTAGCGGAGCAGGGGTTTTCAGCGTGAGCGAGTCGTTGCTGCGGTCGGTGCATCACGTCCCCGGGGTCCGGGGGTTCGTGCGCAAGCAGGTGCTGCGGGTGGTGGCGCGCGGGGTGGAGTGGACCACCAAGCTGCCCGGCAAGCGCGCCCTCAACGTGTCCCAGGTGAACCCGTGGCTGCACGTGGGCGGCAGCGTGTCCCGCGCGCGCTACGGCGAGCTGAAGGACCGGGGCATCACCTGCGTCATCGACCTGCGCGCGGAGCGCTGTGACGACCGCGAGGCGCTGGCGGCGCTGGGCATCGAATTGCTCAGCCTGCCGGTGACGGACCGCTACCCGCCGTCCGTGGAGCAGCTGTCGCAAGGGGTGCGCTGGGCGCTGCCCCGGCTGGACGCGGGCGGCGTGCTGTACGCGCACTGCGAGCACGGCGTGGGGCGCGGGCCGCTGATGGGGCTGGCGGTGATGGTGGCGCGCGGCTGGGACGCGCCGGAGGCGTACCGGGCGGTGCGCCACGCGCGCTGGCAGGCGACGCTCAACGACCGGCAACTGCGCGGACTGGCGGACTTCGTGGCTGCTTGGACGGGCGTGCCGGAGAAGGCCGCTTAGGATCCGTGCCGGATGCGGGCGTGGGGTTGGGCGTCCGGGCTCAAGGCTGGGGGCGCCACCACAGCCCCTTCAGTCCCGCCTGCTCACACGCCTGCCGCGCCTCCTCGGTGTAGCAGTAGTAGGCCAGCTCGGGGACGAAGAACACGGGCGGGAAGCCTCCGGGTGGCGGGCGGAGCACGAGTGGCTCGGCGTCATCCTCGCCCAGAAGCTCTTCGCCACACTGGTGGAAGGGCACACCCTTCACGAGGGTGCGCTCCCGGTCGATGCAGTCTGTCTGCTCCAGCAACTGGAGGATGACGAAGTCCTCGTTCTTCAGCGCAGGGTCCGTCACCGAATGCCAGGTCCGCCTGCGGGGGTAACCTTTGCTCACGAGGTGCTTGATGCGTTCTGAGTAGATGATGGTGGGGATGAGGCGGTGGCGGAACGGGCCTACTGCTTCGAGCACGCGCACCATGCGCCGGGAGAGCAGCAACCATCCCATGGGCGCGGTGAACAGGTGGTCGAGCCCGGCGATCCTCTCCAGATTGCCGATGAACTCCATGACCTCGGGCGCGCCCTGTTGGCGCTGGTAGTCAATGGCGGGGTCGCGAAACGTCGCGCACTCGAAGCCGTCAAACTCGATGAGATGGGCGTCATAGATCTCCTCATCCTCCTTGATGTGGGAGACATCCGTCGCCAATGCATACATCATGTGGTGTGTGACTCCTCGTGGGAGGGCAGCTCCAACAAAGCCAGCTTCTTCCCCGTGAGCACCCTACCGCCGCGCTGCTCCTGAATCACCTTGATGACCGGCTCCTTCAGGCTTCCGGATTGGATGGCCTGACGCAGCTCGTTCTCGACCTTGAGGATGGCCTCCTCGATGAGCTTGGGCGTCCAACTGGAGGGGGGGCCGCCCTTCCTGGACAGATTGTCCCAGGCGGCCTCAAGCCGGGCACGCACGAACTTGCTGTAGAGGGGATGGCTGCCCGAGTGGATGAGCTGGCCCTCCACGTTGAGCCCGGAGTGCATGTCGAGGATGTTCGACCCGCGGTCAATCGTGTAGCCCTTGAGCCGCTCCATGGCGGTGCGGATCAGCGGGTGTTTCTGGGCGATCTCGTCGGGGATGAGGTGGTGCATGGGATGGCCAGCGGAGAGCCGGACCTCCGCCGCCGCCCGAGCCGCCGGGCCCTGGGTCTTCTCCACCCAGTCCAGGTAGTTCTTCCGATAGCGGGTGAAGATACTGAGGCGGATCGTGCCCTTGTCGGCCTTGAGCACCACCAGCCCATCCTGGGTCACCGTGAGTGCCCCGTACTCGTCGCCCAGGGCCTTCCCGTCCGGACGGCGCAGCCGGTAGGGCTGGGACTCCGAGCTCAACTTCTCCAGGCGGTAGCCGGCAGCCTGGAGCTCCTGCTTGAAGGCGTTGAACTCCGGCGTTCCTTCCTGCGGGATGCGGCGTCCGACGAAGTCCTTGAGCTTGTCCCAATTGGGGAGCTTCTCCAGCAGCTTCTCCAACTCGGCGTCACTGAGCATGCGCTCGGTCAAGGTGGGCTCGGAGTCCGGCCTGGACGTCCCGCCCTCCTCGACCGCCTTCGACAACAACGGTGCGCCGGAGCCCCAGGGATTGAAGGGCAGCGGGACAGACGGAGCTGCAGTGATGGAGCCCGGCTGGAACACGGGGACGCCCGCGTAGGCACCTCCCGGACCCGCCGACGCCATCATGTAGAAGCGAGGCGGGGTGATCCTCACGGACGTCATCAGCTTGAGCCCACGTCCCGCGTTGGTCTTCACGCCCATCAGCGCCAGCGCGGCCATCGCGATGCTCACCAGCATCCGGAGGAAGGACTTGCTGGCCTCCTTCAGCTTCTCCGCGGAGCCATTGGCCTCCCAGGCCTGGGTGAGCCACAGCTGCGCGTGCTTCAGGGCCTCTCCTCCGGCCTCGATGAGGCCATGGGCTCCGAACGCCGCCAGGCCCAGTTGGATGAGCGCCGCCGCGAGCTGCCCTACGCCGGTGGGCGTCGCCGCCAGGAAGGTGGATAGCGCCTCCGCGGCGATGAAGCCCACCACCATCGCGGAGATCTCCAGCCAGTTGTCCAGGATGGCCTTGCCGTACTGGCCTGTGACCTCTCCGAAGTACTGGTCCGCCTGCCGCACGGAGGTGAGGACGTCCTCCAGATGCCGGGCGGCCTTGCGCGCCTGGACCATCGCCTCGTGGGTGATGGAGCCGCTCGACACGATTCCCTGGAGCTGGTTGGCGAAGGCGATGCTCACCAGCCAGATGCGCTCGCCCGCGACCAGCCGGACGTCACCGTCGACGCGCTGGACCCCCTTGCGACCACTCTTCACGTTCACGTGATGAATGACATTCTCGTAGAAGCGCAGGTCCCGCCCCGGCTGGATGGCCTGCCGGTAGATGCGCGCGGCGATGGGCTCCAGGCGGTCCCCTGGACGGACCTGGTAGAGCGTCGCCGCGGGCTCCGGCAGCTGCGTCGTGATGCGCAAGGTCTGCACATAGCCTTGCAGCAGGTATCCCCCCACCACGGTCGAGACGTAGGACCAGCCAGGTGCCTGGGCATGGTCCCGGATGACGCTCACCCGCGTGCCCGGAGGCAGGGGCGCTGGCGTCAGACAGGTGGAGCCCTTCATCTCCGCGGGGAGCGTCCGCAGGTTGGCGCCATCACCCTGGTCGATGAATCCGAACTGAATCGTCATGTTCCCCCCAGTCTCGGGACTGAGAGGATTCAGCCACCCGGGCCGCGAGTGAAGAACCGGCCGGGTGGGAATGACAAAGACTTGCAGCCGCTGCGCGGCGGTCGCCTGCTGGATGCGGGCCTCGGTCTCGGCGGGGCTGCGGACCGACACGGGTGACCCGGCGGCGGCTCACGCCTTCAGGCTGGAGCGCTCCTCGGAGCCGGCGTCCTCACCAGACGCCATCGTCCCCTCGCGCTTGGGCCGCCGTCCTCCGCTGCCCATCAGCATGTCCATCCACCGGTTGCTGATGCCGAAGTTGCGGTCCGGCGTCGCGAAGTGGTGCGCCATGTGGTGCGCGCGCAGCGCCCTGCCCCAGGCCGTGCGCGGCGTGCGGTGGTGCGTGGCCCAGTGGAGGGTGTCGTAGGCCACGTAGCCCCAGACGATGCCCACGAAGTACGGAAGCATCTGCGCCGGGCGACCCACCAGCCACAGCAGCCCGCCGATGAGCGAGGACAGCGGGACGGTGACGATGAGCGGCATCACCAGGCGCTGCGAATCGTCCGGGTACTTGTGGTGGTAGCCGTGGGCAATCTCATGCACCCGCCGGGTGACCGCCCCCTTGCCCTCCCAGTGGAAGAAGAACCGGTGGATGCAGTACTCCATGAGGATCCACGTCAGCAGACCCAGCGGCACGAACAGCACGCTCGCCCCCACCGTCGTCCGTCCCCCGTACAGCCCCCACCCGAGCAGCCCCACCGTGAGCGGGACGTAGAGGAGGACCGGCACCGCGGGGTGGAGTTTCGAGCAGGCTTCGAGAAGGGCGTTCTCGAACATCCGGCCGGACTGATGTCGGTGGTAGGAGCGACTCATTCACCCTGAGTCTTGGGCCGGGGGCCGCCGGATGCCTCTGCCCGTGTGTCTTGCCGCAGTGTCGCCTGCACGAAGACGGAGGCGGGCGCCGGATGGACGCCCGCCACCCCGCGCTCAGCTCTCCGCGGGGCGCTCGGTTCCGTCGTCGCCGGCCGCCGGGGTCGACGTGGCGCTGCTGTGCTTGTTGCGCCAGCGGTCCACCAACAGGAGCAGCGCCGGGAAGCCCACCAGGACGATGACCATGTTCACCGCGAAGCCCAGGTTGGCCAGGTCGCCAATGGAGTTGAGGCCCGGGTGCTTGGCGAACACCAGCGCCAGGAAGCCGATGGCGCTCGTCAGCAGGCCGCCCGTGATGGCCCGGCCCGTCTCCGCGTACACGGTGGTGAAGTCCGCGCCCGGCTCGCCCAGGCGCTCAATCAGGTGCACGCCCGCGTCCACCGTCGTTCCGATGAGCACCGGGATGACCACGATGTTCAGGTAGTTGAACTGCAGGCCCATGATGGACATCAGGCCCACCAGCGCCGCGATGGACAGCAGCGTGGGCAGCATGCAGATGACCGCGTTGCGCAAGGAGCCCAGCGTCAGCCACATGGCCAGGAAGACGCTGACCACCGCGGCCACCAGGATGCGCGGCCCCTCGGAGGCCACCATGTCCAGGATGTCCGCCAGGATGAGCGCCTCGCCCGCCGCGGACACCTGGCTGCCGTCCGGCATCTGGAGGTTGCGCACCTCCTTGGTGAAGCGCCTCGTGCCCACGCCGTCCGACAGGCTCACGTTCGCGTAGACGAGCACCACGCCGCCCTTCTGGCCGGCCGCCGGCTCGAACTGGCGGCGCAGGCCCACCGGCAGGTCCTCACGCACGAAGGGCTTCGCGGCCGTCATCTTCACCGCGCGCAGCAGGTCGTCACGCTGGGCCTTGTCCACGCGCTCCGGGTCGATGCGCTGGAGCTTCTTGTGGATGGCCTGGAGCAGCGCGTGCTTCTCCTCCTGGTGCCGCGGCACCAGGTCCTCCAGCGCGCCCACGAAGTCGATGGTGGAGTCCTTGCCGAACTTCTCCTTGCGCGCCTGGAGCTGCTTCACCACCTCGCGCTCCATCCCCTCCGTGTCCGTCAGCACCACCACCGGCGTCGCGGAGTAACCCAGGATGTGGTCGATGCGCTTGTCCAGCCGCACGCTCGGCAGCGACACGTCATCCAGCTTCGTGGAGTCGTAGTTGAAGCTCACCCGGTACGCCTGGCTGATGAGCCCCACCAGCGCCACGCCAATGACGACCACCACCGCGCGGTAGCGGCGCGGCAGGAAGCGCGCCAGCAGCGCCATGGGCCCCGACTGCGACTGGTGCTCGCGCGGCACCCAGCCCCAGCGCGACACCAGCCCCAGCAGCGCCGGCAGGATGAGCAGGTACGACGCCACGCTCACCATCATGCCCACCGCCGCGATGACGCCGAACTCGTGGAACGCCCTGAACTCCGACCACGACAGGCTCAGGAACGTGAGCGCCGCCACCAGCGCGGAGATGAGCGCGGAGAAGCCCGTGTGCTTGAACGTCTCACGCACCGCCTCCTCCGACGTCATGCCCTCCGAGCGCAGCGTGCCCCACCGCCCCAACAGGTGGATGCCGTGCTCCACGCCCAGGCCGCCCAGCACCGCCGCGAGGAAGCCCGTCAGCAGATTGACCTGCCCGTACGCGATGCCCACGAAGCCGTAGGTCCACGACAGGCCCGCGACCACCGGCACCATGGTGAGGCCCACGGACAGCCCGCTGCGGAAGTGGAAGATGAGGTAGGCCAGCAGCAGCACCAGCGCCAGCGAGGACGCGCGCGCCAGGTCGCCGGTGATGACCGCCTGCTGGTCGATCTTCTTCTTGAACGTGCCGGTGATGGCCGTGTGGAAGCCAGGGCCGTACTTCGACAGGTCCTGCTTCGCCAGGTAGTCCTCCACCTGCGAGATGACCGTCTTGGAGTAGCCCAGGTCCGCGGAGGAGCCCTTGGCCTTGAGGAGCATCACCACCATGCGCTCCTGCGGATCCAGGTAGTACAGGCCACCCTGCCCCGCGAGCCGCATGTTCGCGCCGCCGGTGTACTTCTTCTGGATGTCGCTGAAGTCCAGCGACGGGGGCGCCTCTTCCTCCAGGCGCACGAAGAGCGGGTTGGCCTGCTCCTTCTCCCACGCGAAGCGCGCGTCGATGCGCTCCTCGATGGTCTTCAGGTCCGGCAGGTCCACGTAGTAGAGGCCGTGCTCGTCGAAGAACTGGCTGGGCCGCTGCGCGTTGACGAAGCGGATCTCCGACAGCGTCGCCAGCTTCGGCGCCATGTCATCCACGAACTGCTTGAGCTGTTCAGGCTCCGCGCCGATGCCAGCCACCACCACGTTGCCCATGCCGCCAAAGCGCGTGCGCAGCTTCTCCAGGTCCTGCACGGACTGGAACGACTTGGGCAGCAGGTTGGCCAGGTCCGCGTTGAGGCGCAGGTCGCGCGCGAAGAAGGTGCCCAGGCCCGTGAGGATCAGCGTCACGAACAACGCCACCCAGGGTCGCTGGTGGCTGCGGGCCGCCAGGGAGCCCATCGCCGCCTCGAACCGTCCGGACCACCGCGTCTCACTCATGGATGTGATTTCCTGCTGAAAGCCCGCGCCGTGACGGCCGGGGACAACCTTGAGCCCGAACGAACCGGGCTGCTCTCGCGTATATGCCCCGAGCCACCGTGCGTCCAGGCATCGCCCCGGGGCCTCCACTGGCCGCATGCCTGGCCCGGGGAACAAAGACAGCAGGGCCCGGCCGCGCCATGTATGCCGCTCCGGCACGCGTCATGCCAGGGGATCGGCTTCTCCTCTGAGTATTGAGGCATTTTGCCCCACCCGTTCCGGTGTTGGCGGACGGGCGGAGCGACCCCTCGCGCCGCGGTGCCGGAGGACTGCGGTATGGCCAGCTTTTGCTGCGACACGCGCCCTGCCGGGTAGCAGGCGCCGCTTGGGGGGCATGGTCCATGGCCTCGAACCCGTCTTCAGCAGCGGAGCGCACGTGGATGCACCGGATGGAGCGCACGATGGGTGCGCTGGCCGCGCACAACCACCGCCGCCCCTTCACGGCGCTTGTCTGCGCGCTCGTGCTGTCCGTCGTGGGGCTGCTGTCCGCGCGCCACCTGGCCCTCAACGCGAACCTGGTGGATCTGCTGCCCCCGTCCTTCGAAAGCGTGCAGGCCATCCACACGCTGGAGCAGCGCTTCGGCGCCCAGGGGTGGGTGGTGGTCGTGGGCGAGGGCGGGGACCCGGCGCAGCTCCAGAAGTTCGCGGAGGACGTGGCGCCGAAGCTGGAGGCGCTGCCGGGCATCCGCTACGTGGAGATCACCCGCCCCAGCAGCTTCTTCCGCAGCCACGCGCTCTACTTCCTGTCACCCGAGGACTTGAGGGAGGTGGAGCGCCGCATCGACGCGCGCCTCACCTGGGAGAAGGAGCAGGCCAACCCGCTCTACGTGTCGCTGGATGGTGAACCGCCCCCGCCGCTGGACTTCTCCGACCTGGAGGAGAAGTACGCCAGCGGCGCGATGACGCGCCTGTCCAGCCACCCCAGCGACTACTACCTGGACCCCTCCGCGCGCCGCGTGGTGGTGCTGGCCAAGCCGGAGGTGTCGTCCGCGGACCTCACCTTCTCCACGAAGATTGTCGAGGAGGTGCAGGGCGTCCTGCGGCAGCAGGACCTGTCGAAGTACGGGCCGGGCTTCCACACGGAGATCACCGGCTCGTTCCAGAAGAAGATGGATCAGCAGGGGCAGATCACCCGCGACGTGGCGGTGTCCTCCACGGTGGCCACGGTGCTGGTGCTGCTCTACCTGTTCCTGCACTTCCGCAGCGTGCTCGCGGTGGGGATGGTGCTGGCGCCGGTGGGCGCGGGCCTCGCGTGGACCTACGGCCTGGTGGGCGTGGCGTACGGCCGCGTGAACCTGCTCACGGCCTTCCTGGGCGCCATCCTGGGCGGCCTGGGCGTGGAGCACGGCATCCACCTGCTGGGCCGCTACCTCACGCTGCGCGGAGAGGGGCGGTCCTCCGAGCAGGCCACACGCGAGTCGTTCATGCACACGGGCGGCGCGGCGCTGGTGTCCGCGCTGGTGGCGGCGCTCACCTTCTTCGTGCTGGGCACGTCCAAGCTCACGGCGTTCCGCGAGTTCGGCGTCATCGCGGGCGTGGGCATGCTGGTGCTCATCCTCGCGTACGTGCTGGTGCTGCCGGCGGTGCTGGGGCTGGGAGCGCGCTGGGGCTGGAAGCCGCGCGCGAACACCACGGAGATGACGGAGGCGCCGCTGGGCCGCGTCATCACCCACCGGCGCGGGCTGCTCACCGTCGTGTCCGCGCTCGTCGTCGCGGGCCTGCTCACGCAGCTGCCGCGCCTGCGGTTCGACTACGACATCGGCTCGCTGCAGGACCAGCGCCTGGGCTCGTTCGTCCTGGACCGCGCCGTCAACCAGCTCATCGGCTATTCGCAGGTCCCGCTGGTGGTGCTGACGAACTCCCGCGAGGAGGAGGCCGCGGTCGTCCGGGAGCTCCAGGCGCGCAAGCGGCAGCAGGGCGCGAACTCCACGGTGGACTTCGTCGCGGCGCTCACGAGCCTGGTGCCGGAGCGGCAGGCGGAGAAGCAGGCCATCCTGAAGGACATCGGGAAGCTGGTGGAGGACGTGCCCGAAGGCCAGCTCACCCCGGAGCAGCGGGGGCAACTGGCGGAGCTGCGCAGGCAGGTGCTGGCAAGGCCCTTCACCGAGGCGGACCTGCCATCCAGCGTGCGCCAGCAGTTCCAGGGACGCGGCGGCCCGGGCACCGGCTTCGTGCTGGTGTATCCGTCCGCGGATCAGTCCAACGGCCAGGCCATGCGCCGGATGGCGAAGGAGGTCCGCGGGATGGTGCTGCCGGATGGCCGGCCCGCGGTGGTGGCCGGTGAGGCGATGGTGCAGGCGGACATCGTGAACCTGGTGTCACACGAGGCGCCGTTCATCCTGCTGGGCTCCACGCTCACGGTGCTGCTGGCCATGTGGGCGACGCTGGGCGGCCTGCGCACCGCGCTCCTGTGCCTGATGCCCACGGTGGTGTCGCTGTTCGCGGTGCTGGGGCTGATGCCGCTGCTGGGCATGGAGTTCAACTACCTCAACATCCTGGTCATCCCGGTGCTCATCGGGACGACGGTGGACGCGGGCGTGCACCTCATCACGCGGCTCGCGTCGCCGCGCAGCGACTTCGTGCGGGTGTATTCGGAGACGGGCAAGGCCATCTGCGGCGGCCTGCTCACGAGCGCGGTGGGCTTCGGCGCGCTGCTGCTCGCGGACCACCCGGGCCTCAACTCGATTGGCGCCCTGGCGAACGTGGGGTTCGGGATGAACCTGCTCATCATGCTGGTGACCTTCCCGGCGTTGCTGCTGGTGCTCTCCGAGCGCAAGCGGCGCCACCGTGCGGTTCCCCCGCGCCTCCGGGGTGAGCAACTCATGAAGGATGGCCAGGGTCCTCACCGGCCCACGCCCTCCCATTAGGCCGAGGCGTCGACCGCCCGGCCCCACAGCCTCAAGGAGCGGAACGATGTCTCAGCAATGGATCTGGATGAGCGTGGCGGCGGGCACCCTGGCGCTGGGCTCCGCGAACGCGCAGGTGGATCCGAACTCCGCGAGCGCCATCACCACGAGCCAGCCGAACCCGGGGGCCCCGGCGGGCACGCCCGCCCCCATGGGAGGCGCATTGGACAACCAGGTGACCCAGCCCCTTGGCGACACCCTCAGCGTGGGCGCGGGCGGCAGCGGCACGTCCACGGGCGCGGTGATTCCGCAGCCGTACGGCACCCAGCCGTCCGTCTCCGGCAACGCAGCGCAGTCCGTGCCCCCCAGCCCCGGCAATGCCACCACCGTGACGGGCGGCGGCACCGTGGTGGCGCCCGGCTCGGCCACCACCGTGACGGGCACCGGCGCGGTGCTGGCTCCCGGCACCAGCTCCACCGTGGCGGGTTCCACGGGCTCCACCGCCACCACGGGCGCGCTGTTGCCGCCCGCGACGACGACTCCCGGCACCACGCTGCCAGGCGCCTCCATCAGCACCGTGACGCCGGGGACTCCGACAGGCACCATGTCCAGCACGGGCGCCGTGCTGCCTCCGGCCACGGGCATGACGCCGCCGGGAATCACGGGCTCGCAGCCCACCACGCTGTCGCCGGGCGGCAACACGTTGCCGCCAGACAGCAACACGTCCAGCAACTCCGTGACGCCGCTCGGTGGCGGCAACGTGAATCAGCCCCCGACCCCCTGAGTCGCACGGATCAAGCTCGCTGGCTCGCACTCCGGGCCAGCGAGCGTGGCGCGCGGAGGACCTCCTCGTCTCGCGCAACCCTCCCCTTCCGGCCGCCCATGCCGTCCCCCGAGCAGGCAGGCGGATGAGCCACCCCTGCACACACCGTGGGGCCTGCTCACCTTCGGTCGTGCAGGCAGCCAGGACCTTTCAAGCAGTCAGACTCCTATCGGGGGAATCCACATGAAGAAGTTCCTGAAGACCCAGCTGACGGTGGCGGCGGTTCTCGCGGGGGCGCTCGCGCTCGGCACGGGCTGTAAGTCGGACCAGTCCGCGACGCGCGGCACCGAGCCGGCCTCCGACTCCACCATGGGCACGGACTCCAGCGGCACCGGCACGGACACGTCCGGCTCCGGCACCACCACCACGCCGCCTCCCAGCAGCGGCGGCTCCGGCTACGACACGGGCAGTACGTCGCAGGACTCGACGCTGCCTCCGTCGGACATGGACACCGGCGGCTCCGGCAACACGAATGACTCCACGCTGCCGCCCGCGACCAACGACGGAACCCTGGACCCGGGCACTGGCGGCGCGGGCACCGGTGAGGCCGAGCCCGGCGTGCACGACGGCGAGATGACCGAGCCGGGCACGGGCGGCTCCGGCCTGAATCCGGACGACAGCGCCATCCCGGACGACAGCAGCCTGCCCAATGACTCCACGCTCGACCCGAACAACTCCGGCGCCAAGGGCAACATGACCACGCCGGTGCCGGACTCCACCGGCACGATGGCGCCCAACAACGGCACCACGCGCTAAGCCCCTCGGGGTGCACACGGCAGCGCCCGTGACCTTCACCGGTCGCGGGCGCTTCGCCGTTTCCAGCGTCCGGCGCGGGCGCGAACAACAAGACCCCGCCGACGCGCGAGGGCGTCAGCGGGGTCATGGTGACAGCGCGACCTGGGTGATCAGCTCACCTTGACGCCCGGCGAAAAGGGCTGGCCCACCGGTTCGATGATGCGCGGGCTCCCGTTGTCACCCGGGCCATTGCCGGGACCACCCCCCGGGTCGAAGGTGGACGGCACGTGGCGCTCCTGCCGCTCATCCTCTTCCGTCCCGGCTTCGCGCGCTGGCGAGGGAGGCAGCCCCTCCAAGGGAATGTGCAACACGTCTTTCTTGCTCATGACGAACGCCTCCTTTCCCCTCTCAGGTTGGGGTGGACCGGGGGTTTCCGCCACCGGGCGCCCCCCCGCCCG
>NZ_RAWN01000187.1:0-17838 GCF_003668895.1 Corallococcus sp. AB045 | reverse complement strand
GATGGGGAGGGGCGGGGACCCCGTGGTAGGGTGAGGGTCCGGTCAGGAGACGCGACATGAGCCAAGACGAATCCCGCGCGCGGAAGATCCAGACAGCCCTTGAAGGGAACGATGAGTTCAGCACCTTTTCCATCGACCCGGACCTCAAGAAGCTGAAGATGAAGCTGGACCTCCAGTCGGAGGCGCAGCAACAGCAGTCCGGCCGCCCGGAGACCGCGCCCAAGTCGGGCATGTTCATGCGGCTGTTCCACAAGATGTTCCGGGGTTGAGGGGCACGATGGTCAAGGAGTCCTACCGCGCGCAGTGGGATCGCTCGCGGGCGTATCTGGAGACGGGGGACCTGGGGCTCGCGCTTCAGGAGCTGCGAGACGCGCTGACGCTGGCGCCGGACGACGCGGTCCTCTGGGAGGAGATCTTCAACCTGTCGCTGCTCGGGGGCCTCTCGCAGAACGCCCTGGCCGCCGCGCTGCGGCTGCGCCAGCTGGCGCCGGAGAACCCCAACTTCATCGGCCTGCACGCCATGGCCGCGCTGCTCGCCGGCAAGCTGACGGAGGCCCTGCCCCTCTTCGAGGAGGTCCTCCAGCGCGACCCTGAATCGGTGGAGGCCCGCCGGCAGCTGGCGCGGGCGCTGGACATCGCGGGCCAGCGCGGCCGGGTGCGCACGCTGCTGGAAGAGGCCGTCGCGCGGGCGCCCTCGGACACGGGCGCGCCCAACGACCTGGCGGTGCACTACCTGGAGCACGTGCCGCAGGAGGGCCCGGCGCTCGCCGCGAGCGTCCTGGCGCCGGTGCTGGAGGCGCACCCCGAGGACCCCACCACGCACTTCAACCTGGCGCTGGCGCTGCGCCTGGGAGAGCCGGCGAAGGCCCGTCACCACGCGGAGCAGGTGCTCCGGGGGGCTGACAAGGAGCTGCGCGCCAAGGCCCAGCAGCTGCTGACGATGATCCCCGGCTGAGGCCGGGCGGGCCGTCAGGCCGCGCCGGGCACCTCCGTCCCCGGCGCCATGGATTTCCAGAGACAGAACTTGAAGACCCCGGGCGCCGTGTCCTCCCTCTGCTGGAGCGGAGACGCGCTCGTGGATCCGGTGGGCGGACTGGTGCGCTACCACCTGGATGGCAGCACCTTCGACCCGCACATCCGCTATGCCTACCGCTTCGACCGCGCGGTGATGTCCCCGGATGGCCGCTACTGCGTGCTGTACGAATCGCTGGGGACGAAGGGACTCCTGCTCGACGGCACGCGCGTGGTGCGGCAGCTGACGCGGGACTTCTACCAGGCGCACGTCTACGACTATCCCGTGGCCCTGCACGCGCTCCCCAGCGGACGCACGCTGCTGGCGCACTGCCCGGAGTCGTACTGCGAGGTGGAGTTGGAGGACGCCGCCACGGGCGAGCGCCTCACGAAGCGCGACAACACCCCGATAGACATCTTCCACTCGCGGCTCCAGTTCAGCCCGGATGGGCGCTACCTGGCGAGCGCGGGGTGGATGTGGCACCCGGTGGACGCGGCGTCGGTGTTCGACGTGTCCCGCGCGCTGGAGGAGCCCGCGTCGCTGGACAGCGCCGCGCTGATGGAGGGCGTGGAGAACGGCATCTTCCTCACGTCCGTGGCCTTCGGCGCGAAGGACACGCTCGTCTTCATGCGGATTGAAGAGTCCCGCGACGACGCCACCTTCTTCCTGGGCACCTACTCGCTGACGGAGAAGAAGGTGCTGTCAGAGGTGGAGCTGGAGGAGCCCGCGGGCCCGCTGATGGTCGTGGACGCGGAGCACGTGGTGGACTTCTTCGGCCACCCGAAGCTGGTGTCGCGCACCACCGGCCGCGTGGTGCGGCGCTGGGAGGACCTGGACACGGGGAAGGTGCTGGCCAGCATCCGTCACCACCTGCCGCCCCCGCCGCACTTCGCGCTGGACCCCGCGCACCGCCGCTTCGCCGTGGGCACGGCGAACGGCATCGAGATCATCACGCTCGCGGCTCAGTAGGGCTTCTCGCCCACCCAGTTGCCCGGCGGCGCGTAGTTGCACACCCAGAGCTGCCACGTCTTCACGTTGCCTCCGAAGGGCGAGTTCTTCGTGCACAGCCGCGTCGCGCAGCCCACCGCCTTCGTGGTGCGCCACACCACCTGCGTGTAGTGGCCGCACATCTTCCCGGCCTTGCACTTGCCGGAGGCGTAGTCGTAGTCCGCGGCTTCGTCCGCCCAGCCCTTCACCACCTGCGCGGTGGTCCACGTATCCGGCGTCGCCGCGGCCAGGTTCTCTCCGAAGCTGCCCCGGTCCGGGTTGTGCTCGAAGCGGCACTCCTTCACGTAGGCCTCCGCCTTGCGCGCCGCCTCGTCGGACCAGGTGAGCGCGGGCAGCGCCGGCTTCGGCGTGGGCCGTGAGGCCTTCGCCCGCGCCTCGTTGTGCGCGGCCACCATGTCGCGCTTCAGCTCCGCGGCGGTCGGCACCGGCTTGCGCGTGCCCTCGGAGGGCGCGGGTGTTGCGGCGGGGGCCTTGCGCGCGGCGGCGGTGGCCGCGGCCTTCTTCGTGGAGGCGGAGACGGGCCGCTGCGCGTTCGCGCTGGAGCCACAGCCGAGCAACGGGGCCAGCAGCAACACGGTGAGCCCGCGACGGAACACAGGAAGAGCCATGCGCGGAATCATTCCGCACCTGGGCCCCGCGCGCTGGAGAACCGAACCGGGCAGGCGGCCCCCGGGGGGCCCGAGCCCCCTCCTGCCCTACGCTCCCAGGCCTGGAAGGGGCCCGGTGCCGTCGTCACCGAAGGTCGTCGCGGACACGCCGAACATGTGGAGCAGCGCGATGTAGAGGTTCGCCAGCGGCTGGCCCCCGTAGCGGATGTGCCGGCCCGGTGAGATGGCGCCGCCCGCGCGGCCCGCGAGCAGGATGGGCAGGTTCTTGTGCTCGTGCATGTTGCCGTCGGCGATCTCACTGGAGAAGTACACGGCGCTGTGGTCCAGCAGCGTCCCGCCCTCCTCCTGCACGGCCTTCATGCGCTGGAGGAGGTACGAGAACTGCTCCACCTCCCACTTGTCGATTTTGACCAGCGCGTCGTAGTTGGCCTGGTCCCGCTGGTGGTGCGAGTACGTGTGGTGTTCGCCGGACAGCCCCAGGAACGAATACACGCGGGTGCTGCGCGCGTTGCCCAGCATGAAGGTGCACGTGCGGGTCAGGTCGCACTGGAACGCGAGCACGATGAGGTCCAGCATCGCCTTCGTCTTCTCGCGCACGTCCTCGCTCTCCGCGGGCGTCACGGCCGCGCCGCACGTGGGGCCGGAGCCGTCCATCGCGTTCACGCGCAGCTCCAGCTCGCGCACGCCGGTGAAGTACTCGTCCAGCTTGCGCTTGTCCGTGGTGCCCAGCTTCCCCTGGAGCGACTTCGCGTCGTCGCGCACGGCGTCGATGATGCTCAGGCCGTACGCCTTGCGCTTCGCCAGCTCCTCCTGCGTGACGTTCGGGTCGAAGTCCGCGAAGAGCCGCTCGAAGGCCGCGCGAGGCTTCGTCTCCTTGGGCACGGGCGTGGACGGCCCCGCCCACGCGATGTTGTTCGCGTACGGGCACGCGTAGCCGGAGTCGCAGTTGCCAATGCCCTTGCCCTGGTCGATGCCCAGCTCCAGCGACGGGTAGCGCGTGGCCGTGCCCACCGCGTTCGCCAGCACCTGGTCCATGGAGATGCCGGTGCGGATGTTGGTGCCCTCCGTCTTGCGCGCCTTCACGCAGGACAGGAACGCGGACGTCGCGGCGGCGTGGTGGCCGTCGCCGTCCGGTTTGCCGGGCAGGTTGTCCAGTCCGCTCAGCACCAGCAGGTCGCCCTTCACCGGCGCCAGCGACGCGAGCGTGGGCGTCAGGGAGAAGTCCGCGCCCTCCCCGCCGGGCGTCCACTTGGGCATGTGGATGCCGCAGGGCGTGTAGAAGGCCACGAAGCGGCGCGGGGCCGGCGTGGCGGCGCGGGCCGTGCGCGGGCGCATGACTTCCAGCAGCGGCAGCGCCATCAGCGCGCCCATGCCGCGCAGGAGCGTCCGGCGGGAGAGGGCAGTGTGACTCATGGCTTTTGTCCCTCCGCTTCGCCACGCCGTTGCAGGAACGCGTCGCTGCGGACGATGGCGAGGATGTAATCGGTGAGCCGGCCGCCCCGGGTTTCGGCCTGCTGGGAGATGTCGCGCACGGTGCAGCGGTCCTGGTCTTCCGCGCCGCGCCCCAGCGCGTAGGTGAGCAGGTGACGTGTCATGCACGCGGACATGTCCGGGTCCTGCTTCACCACCGCGCGCATCTCCGCCACGCCGTTGAACGCCTTGCCCCCGGGCAGCTCGCCGCTGGGGTCCACCACCGCGCCGCCTTCCTCCTTCGTGCGCCAGCGGCCCACCGGGTCGAAGTTCTCCATGCCGAAGCCCAGCGGATCCATCAGCGTGTGACAGCCCGAACAGGTGGGGTCCACGCGGTGCTGGGCCATGCGCGCCTTGATGTTGAGCGTGGGGTCCACCGCCGGGGCCAGTCCGCCCGCGTCGAGCGGTGGCGGGGGCGGCCCCTTGCACAACAGCTGCTCCAGCACCCAGACGCCGCGCTTCACCGGCGACGTGCGGTCCGGGTTGGCGGTGACGGTGAGCAGCGCGCCCTTGCCGAACAGGCCCGCGCGCTCCGGGTGGTCCTTCAGCTCCACGCGCGTCATCGCGGTGGTGCCGGGCTTGGGCAGGCCGTAGTGCGAGGCCAGCCGGTCGTTCACGTAGGTGAAGGGCGCGTCCAGCAGGTCCTTGAGGTGGTGGTCCCCGGTGACGAACTCCTGGAAGACGAGCTGCATCTCCTGGCGCATGGCCTCGCGCAGCGGTTCGTCGAAGCCGTAGCGCGACTCCGGCTGGGCGAAGTCGAGCGCGCGTGTGTAGAGCCATTGCCCCGCGAAGTTGTCCACCAGCGCGTGGGCCTTGGGGGCCGCCAGCATGCGCCGCACCTGCGCCTCCAGCACCTCCGGCTCGTGCAGGTGGCCGCCCTCCGCCGCTTGCAGCAGCGCTTCATCCGGCATGCTGCTCCAGAGGAAGTAGGACAGGCGGCTCGCCAGCTCCAGGTCGCTGATGGGATGCGGCGCCGTGGACGTGGGCGCGGGGTCCAGCTCCACGCGGAAGAGGAAGTGTGGCGACACGAGCACCGCGCGCAGCGCCAGCTTCACGCCCGCCTCCGGCGCGTCACCCTGCTGCCGGGCCAGCGCGACGAACGCGACCAGCCGCTCGACTTCTTCCGATGTGACGGGCCGGCGCCAGGCGCGGCGCGCGAAGGTCTTGAGCAGCTCGCGCGCGCAGGACTCCGGTTGGGCGGGGTCGAGCACGCACGCCTTGAACACGCCTCGCGTCCACGCGGCCTCCACCAGCGCCTCCGCCGCGTGCGAATACTTCTCCATCAGCAGCGGGGACATGCTGAGCACGTCCGCGTTGTTGTCGAAGCCGAAGCCGTGGTCGTCCGGCGGGAAGCTGCTCGCGGGCGAGCCCGTTTCGCCCAGGAGGTCGCGCACGGTGTTGTTGTATTCAGCGCGGTTGAGGCGGTGCAGCGTGACGCGGCCCGGGTCTCGCGCCGCCGAGCGGCACAGCGCGTCCTGTGGATCCACGGACGCGTCCGGCCCCGGCAACACCCGCGCCTTGGGAGGTGAATCGTTGCAGCTCGCGGTCAACATCGCCGCCACCGCCGCGAGGCCCACCCTCCGCCATCTCCGCCCGCAGGCCGTCACCGCGTGCACGCCTCCTCTGGGCCGCGAAAGGGCCCCGGTGAGCGCGCTCCAAAGCAAGACCCTCACCAGCAGCGGCGTGACGACAGACTGACGTCAGGCTCCGTCCCCGGGGTGGAGATGGGCACGTGCGAGGGACTTGATGGGGAAGGGGAGTTCCGCGACCGGGCAGGGCCCGGGGCCCACGGAGGCACCGCGCGCCGACTCCTGCCCCCAGGGGCGGGTCAGGCGGCGCGGCACTCCCGGAAGCGGGCTTCAAGACACGGCCCGCTTCCGGGGATGAGGCAGCGCTACTTCGCGTCCTTCGCGGTGCCCGTCGTCTTCGCGGCGCCGTCGAGGTACGCGCGGTAGGCCTCGAAGCCGTACGGCCGGCCGAGGAAGTCCTTCACCTGCTCCGCGGCGGGCTTGGAGCCGCCGGGCTCCAGCACCGTCTTGCGGTAGTGCATGGCCGTGTCGCGGTCCAGGTAGCCGGTCTCCTGGAACTTGGACTCCAGGTCCTTCGCGATGACGGAGGACCAGAGGTACGTGTAGTACGCGGCCGAGTACCCATCCAGGTGCCCGAAGGCGAGCTCGAAGTGGGTGCCGTCGCGGAACTCGTGGCGGAAGGGCGACAGCTTCTTCTGCAGCTCCGAGAGCACCGAGGACGTGTCGAAGCCCGGCGCGCGCGAGTAGTACTGGAGGCTGACCGCGGACAGGAACAGCTGCCGGCGCGCGTACAGGCCCAGGCCGAACTCCTTCGACGCGCGCAGCTTCTCCACCAGCTCCGCGGGGATGGGCTCGTTGGACTCGTGGTGCTTGGCGAAGCTCTTGAGCACCTCCGGCTGCTCCGCCCACTGCTGCAGCAGCATGGACGGCGTCTCCACGAAGTCGCGCTCCATGGAGATGCCGGAGATGGGCGTCCACTTCTGGTGGCCGGAGAAGATGGTGTGCATCAGGTGGCCGAACTCGTGGAAGAACGTCCCCACCTCGTCGTGCGTCATCAGGTCGCCGGGGCGCGGGAAGTTGCACACCAGCACGGCCTCCGGCAGCCGCTTGTCCAGCTCACCGGTGACCAGGTCGAACTGCGCCGCGTGCTTGTACTTGTCGTCGCGCGGGTGCATGTCCAGGTAGATGCGGCCCAGCGGCTTGCCGCCGTCCACGACGTCATACGCCTCCACGTCGGTGTGCCACGTCTTCGCGTCCTTCACCGGCTGGAAGGCCACCCCCCACAGGCTGGAGGTGATGCCCATCACGCCGTCCTTCACGCGCGCGTACTCCAGGTAGGGCCGCACCGCCTGCGAGTCGAACCCGAACTTCTCCGCGCGCAGCCGGTCCTCGTAATAGTCCTGGTCCCAGGGCTCCACCACGGTGGCGCCCTTCACGTCCTTCTTCTTGCGCGCCAGCAGGTCCGCCATCTCCTTCTTCGCGCGCGCCTCCGTGGCCTGCGCCAACTGGTCGATGAAGTCCGACGCGGCCTGCTGCGTGCGCGTCATGCGCGTTTCGGTCGTGAAGGCCGCGTAGGTGTCGTAGCCCAGGAGCGTGGCCAGCTCGTTGCGCTTCTCGATGAGCTGCGCGAGCACCGCCTGGTTCTTGGGGAACGCGCGCTGGCGGTAGGTGCGCCAGAGCTTCTCGCGCGCCTTCGCGTTCTTCGCGTACGTCATGAACGGGAAGTAGTCCGGGTAGTTGCTGGTGATGACCACCTTGCCGTCCGCGCCGGGCGCGTGCGCCTTCTTGTAGTCCTCCGGCAGCCCGTCCAGGTCCTTGGGCGTGAAGGCCACGCTGCGCGTGTCCTCCGCGATGTTCTGCCCGAACTGCTGGCCCAGCTTGAGAATCTCCTCGTTGAGCGTCTTCACCTTGGCGCGCGTGGCCTCATCCCGGTCCACGCCCGCGCGGCGGAAGTCCAGCAGCGTGCGGTCCATCCAGTGGTGCGTGGCCGCGTCCTCCTTGGACAGGTCCACCAGCGACAGCGCGTCGTAGACGCCGCGGTCCTGAGACAGCGCCACGTTGGCCGCGTCCACCTGCTGCTCGCACTCGCGGGACGCGTCGCGCATGGCGGCGTCCGGGTGCACTTCATGCGTGAGGCTGGAGCGGTTGGCCGCGTTGAGGATGGCCGTCTGCGCCTCGTCGTACGCCTTGAGGACGCCCTGGCCGTTCGTCTTCGGATCCAGCTTCTTCAGCGCCGCGACCTGCGCCTGCGCGCGCTCCAGGTCCGCCTTGCACAGGGCCTTGAAGGCGTCCGGCGTGCTGGCCAGCGCTTCCGAGCCCTTCATGGGCGCCAGCTGGGGCTTCGCCGAGTTGGCGGCGATGCGGGCCTGGGCTTCACGGTTCTGCGTGATGCTGCCGTTGGAGCAACCCGTCGCGGCGAGCGCCGCCACCACGGTGAGCGCGGGGATTTTCAAGGGGACTTCCTCCACAAGGGGAACGACCTGCGTCGCGGGCCCGTCATGCCACATCCCCGCCCCTCCGCGCCCGTCCGCCGTGAACAGCCAGGGTGTCCTCCGGTACAGGCTGGATGCTTGGGGGCCCCAGCTGACGCAGCCCGCCTTGTTCCCCGTGCAGCCGCCCGGTAATCCGGCACTCGCTTCGAATTCTTGGAAGTTGTCCTGGCCGGAGGGTGAACACGGATGCGCAAGGCACTGGGTGGTGCGGTCGCGGCGTTGCTGTTGTGGGGCTGTGGTGGGGCGGGCACGGAAGCGCCGCCGGCGTCTCCGGAGGGACTGTCGCTCCGCTCCGGCACGGGGCTGACCGAGGGCACCTGGGCGCACGACGGGCAGACGGTGTCCTTCGCCTCGCGCGAGGTGGAGCCCGGGGTGTACCGCCTGGAGGTGCGCATGCACGGCATGACGCTGACGGGCCTGATGGACCCGGCGTCGGGCGTGTCCACGCTGGACGGCTTCGCGGACACGAACGTGCAGGACACGCAGGTGGTGGACGCGGACCGCCAGGTGCTGAGCGCGTTCTACGGGGCGCTGAACCAGGGGCTGCCGCAGGGTGACGCGGCGGCGCCGGAGGCCATGTACCTGCGCCGCGCTGTGGGCCTGTGGGCGCAGCAGCCCACGAGCGTCACGCTCAAGCGCACGGTGATGGGCGAGCAGGGCCGCGGCTACACGATGCTGTGCAGCTACGCGAAGTGCGGCGGCAAGAACACGGGCAGCTGTGGCGGCACGTACAACTGGTACTCGTACGCGAAGCACGACTGCGACAAGGGCGGCTTCGACAACGCGCGCAACCAGCAGATCGCCCAGCTGGGTGACCACACGACGTGCAACGGCGACGAGTACTACATGAACGGCAGCACCTGGGTGTGCGGCGAGCCGGACCACTGGTCGCGCCCCAAGGTGATGGGCAACTGCTTCGGCCGCTGCGGCGGCGGCTGCGGTGGTGACACGCAGTACACGCTGGACGCCACCAACCATGACGGCTGCGTGCGCAACGGCCACGTGCTGGCGAGCGCCTACTGCAATGATCAGTTCGTGTCCGCGTCGGACGACGAGCTGTTCGCGCCCAACTGCTACTAGAGGCCGGATGGGACGACGCGCGGTGAGGCACGCGGTGGGGGCGGTGGGGCTGTGGCTCGCCGCGCTCGGCTGTACGTCCACGACGTCCTCCAAGGCGGAGGCCGCAGAGGCAGCGGTGCGCCGCTTCTTCCAGGCCCTGCCGTCCGGGGACTGCGCGGTGCTGGGCTCCATGCTGGTGACGGGGCAGGGTGTGCCTTCGTGCGAGGAGACGGTGAAGGACCTGCGCGAGCACGGCATGGGCCTGGTGGACGTGCTCGACGCGAAGGTGGACGGCCGCGATCCGAACGCGGTGGTCGTGCGGGCGCGGGTGTCGCAGGGAGGAACGGAGCGCGCGGAGCCGTTCCTCTTCCGGGTGGAGCGCCAGGGTGACGGCTGGCGCCTTCGGTTGTAGGGGGAGTGGACGATGCGGAACCGTGAGCGGGTGATGCTGGGGAGCGCGGCGGTGCTGGTGGCCGCGTTTATCGCCGTGGCGCTATGGCCGTCGCGCGAGGCTTCTTCTCCCGCCGCAGCGCCCCCGGTGACGAACGCGGGCCCTGGCCCGGTGACGGCGGCCCAGGTGTCTCCGAAGCGCGCGGTGCCGGTGCGGACGCCGGACCCCGCGCCGCCCCACGCCACGGTGGTGCCGCCTTCGCCCGGAGACGTGCCGCCGGAGCCGGAGGTGGCCAACGCGCCGCCGCAGCAGAACGACCCCATCGAAGAGGAGAGGCCCCAGACCGCGCGCTGGAAGCTGGAGAAGACGGAGCACATCGCCACGCTGCTGGGGCGGGACGTGACGCGGCTGGAAGGCGAGCGGCAGGAGGCGAAGTCGCGCGGGGACAAGGCCCGCGTGGAACAGGTGGACGCGCTGCTCCAGCGTCACCGCGTCCGTTTGGACGAACTGCGCGAAGAGGCCCGCACCCTGGCCGAGGCCGCGAGGAACGAGCCTTCGGAACCCTGACGGACGGGCGGGGCTCCCCGTCGGGGGCGCTCCGCACGAACCTGTCCGACAGTCGGACAGGGTTGGAGGAACCGGGTAGGGGCGCCCGAGCCCGCTGATCAGCGGAAACCTGTCCGACAGTCGGACAGGGTTGGAGGACCGAGGCTCCCCCACTCCCGGTGAACAGCGGGAACTTGTCCGACAGTCGGACAGGTTTCTGGACCGTGCCGGGGGAGGTGGGCCTCATGCTCGGGGGCCTGTCGGCGGAGGTGCCCGCTCGGCTGCCCTCCAGCCGGAGTGCCGCGCCCGCTTCACGCGCGGGCCCCACCGCTTCGCGCTGGGAGTACAAGTGCTTCTGCCGGACGCGGCGCGGCCTTCACGCGGGCGTGACAGGCACGGTGCTGCGTGCGCATAGAAAAGGACGTGTCCGTTACCGCGACTGCCTCCACCGCGCCTTCCAGCACCCCCTCCACCCGAGGCTCCCGGCTGGCATCCATCGCGGTGGCCAGCGCGCTGTTCATGGAGTTCCTGGACTCCACGGCGCTGTCGACCGCGCTGCCCACGCTGTCCGTGGCGTTCGGCACCGACCCCGTCCACCTCAAGCTCGCGCTGACGTCGTACATCCTGGCCCTGGCGGTGCTCGCGCCCGCGAGCGGGTGGATCGCCGACCGCTTCGGTCCGCGCCGCGTCTTCATGACCGCCATGGTCGTGTTCCTCGCGGGCTCCGTGTTGTGTGGCTTCTCCCAGACGCTCGCGCAGCTCGTCGTCTTCCGCACGGTCCAGGGCCTGGGCGGCGCGCTGATGACGCCCGTGGGCCGGCTCATCGTCGTGAACTCGGCGCCGCGCGAGAAGCTGGTGTCCGCGATGAGCTGGTTCACCATGCCCGCACTGATGGGGCCGCTCTTGGGACCGCCGCTCGCGGGCCTCATCCTGGGCGTCGCGGACTGGCCGTGGATCTTCTTCATCAACGTGCCGGTGGGCCTGTTGGGCATGTGGGCCGTGGCGCGCTTCGTGCCCCCGCTGAAGCAGCCGGACCCCGGCCCCTTCGACACGAAGGGCTTCGCCATCGCCGTGGTCGCCATCACCGCGCTGATGGGCGCGGCGGAGACGGTGGGCATCGGCCTGGTGCCGTGGCCCGTGCAGGCGGGCATCACGCTGGTGGCGGTGGGGGCGCTGGTGGCCTACGTGCGGCACGCGCTGCGCACGCCTCGCCCTGTGCTCAACCTGCGCCTGTTCCGGGTGGACACCTTCCGCGCCAGCATGATGGGCGGCGCGCTGGTGCGCATCGGCCTGGGCGCGACGCCCTTCCTGCTGCCGCTGCTCTTCCAGGTGGCCCTGGGCTGGGGGCCGCTGGAGGCGGGGCTCGTCACCATCGGGACGGGGCTGGGCGCCTTCGCGTGCAAGCCGGTGGCGCCCTCGCTCATCCGCCGCGTGGGCTTCCGTCAGACGCTCATCGCCTCCAACCTGGTCACCGCCGCGGTGACGGCCGTGCCCGCCTTCTTCGGTGTCACCACGCCCATCCCGCTCATCATCGGCACGCTGGTGTTCAGCGGCTTCATGCGCTCCCTGCAGTTCACCGCCACCAACACGATGGCCTACGCGGACCTCCCCAGGGAGTCGGTGAGCAACGCCTCCACCATCGCGGTGGTGACGCAGCAGATGGCGCTGAGCGTGGGCATCAGCTTCGGCGGCCTGATGCTGCACGTGGCGCGCGGCGGCGGCGACGTGCGCCTCACGCCGGACCGCTTCCTCCTGCCGTTCCTCGCCATCGGCTTCGTGTCGTCGCTGGCCGGGCCGCTCTTCCGCCGGCTGCGTCCGGACGCGGGCGAGCACATCGGCGGCAGGGCCGCGGCGCGCGGCTGAGGCGTCCAGCCCACGACACAGCCGCCGCTCCTTCGTAGGGCAGGCGGGCAGGCGGAAACCCTTTTTCCCACCTTCTTTCGTCCCTCCCTCCCCACCAGTTTCCCGGCGGGGAATCCAACGGAAGGGGTGGGAATGGGTTGGGCGGCACTCACAGGACTACTGCTCGCGGGCATGACGGCGGCGACGCCACCCTCGGCCATCCCGGTGCGGGGAGGCAATGCGCTGACGTTGCCCGCGCACCGGCACATCGTGCGCGTGTCCCGCAGCGAGGGCTCCGTGCTGCTCGCGGCCGTGCAGCAGGGCGGACAGGACGGGCATGGCCTGCGGCTGTTCCGCAGCGACAACGGCGGCAGCACCTGGAAGCAGGAGGGCATCATCCACGACGGCTCCACCTACGACCGCGCGGACCTGGTGGTGGTGGGCAAGGACGTGGCGCTCGTCTACGCGGTGGAGACGCCGGACAGCGCGGGCATCAGCGGCTCCACGTCCCGCGACGTGTACTTCCAGTGGTGGCGCTACAGCGCGTCCAAGAACCACTGGCTCCCGGACAAGGCCGTGCGCGTCTTCGACTCCACCAGCTCCAGCACCGCGTACTACCGCGCGGAGCTGGCGCGCGACTCCAAGGGCCGGCTCTGGGTGCAGGCCTTCTTCCGGGAGAAGGACGCGAGCAACTCGCTCGTCATCTCCGTGAGCAGCGACGGTGGCTCCACCTTCCGCACCCAGTCCTCGCTCGCGCGAGACATCCCGAAGCGCGGAGGCGGGCGGCTCATCAGCCTGGGCAGCCGGCTGATGATGCTGTGGAGCTCGCACGACGGGCGCGACACCACGCACTACCGCATTCGCGATGACAGCGCGTCCGTGTCCAGCTGGTCCTCCACACGCACCGCCTTCTCCGACGGCATCTACCACGGCGCCGCGATGAGCGCGGTGGCGGACGGGAAGGGCGGCCTGCACCTGGCCTACAAGGACAACTCCGAACGGCTGCTCTACCGCCGCTTCGACGGCAACGCCTTCGGCTCCGCGGTGAAGGTGCTGGAGGACGGGGACTGGGCCACGCAGCCGGCGCTCGTGCGCGCGGGCAGCAGCCTGTACCTCTTCTACAACCAGCCCCGGAGCGACGGCACGGGCTACCGGCTGTGGGTCCGCGCGCTGTCCTCCAGCGGCAAGCCGGGCGCGGGCAAGGAGCTCGCGTCGGTGTCCGGCTTCGCGGGCTACCCGGCGGCGCCGGACGTGCTGCCCTCGGGCGTGCCGCTGGTGTGCTTCTTCGGCATCGAGCCGTCCTCCGGCTCCAGCTACCGGCTGTCCTTCTTCTCCACCAGCGCGTCGTCGCTCAAGTCCCAGACCGTGGCGGCGAAGCAGGCCCCGGCGAATGAGGACCAGGACGGCGAGCGGTTCACCGCCACCGGCGGCTCCGGGTTCGAGCCCCCGCCGGACCCCGGCGCTCTGGCGAGCGCCATGACGAGCCCCTCCCAGCAGGCGATGGCCGCCGGGTGTGGCGGTGCCAGCGCGATGCTCGCGGTGGGCGTGACGTTCATCCTGATGGAGTGGGGCCGGCGCCGACGCACCCGGGTCCTGCCCGGCTAGCAGGGCAGTCCGGCGTCACGGCCGCGAAGACGAACGCGGGCGGTCTCCCCGGGACGCATCCCAGGGGGCACCGCCCGTGTGCGCGTCTCCCGGTGAGGGGAGACGCGGGAGGCCTGCGGACGACTACGTCGTCGCGGGCGCGGTGTCCGGCGCTTCGTCCGGCGTATCGTCGCCGGCTTCGCTGGCGCCGTCGGATTCGACCGGGGCCGTGGAGGCACCGTCCGCACCCGGAGCACCGGCCGCCTGGGGCTTCTTGCCGGTGCCAGGAGGCGGGGACTTGCGAGCGGCCGCCGCGGCCTGCCGCGCCTGCTCACGCGCCTTCTGCGCGACCTTCGGCGTGGGGGCCAGGATCATGTACATCTGCCGGCCTTCCATGCGCGGCAGCTGCTCCGCCACCGCCACGTCCTTCAGGTCCTTGATGACGTCATCGAGGATGGCGCTGCCCAACTCCTTGTGCGTGATTTCACGCCCGCGGAACTGGATGACGACCTTGGCCTTGTTGCCCTCTTCGATGAACCGGCGGGTGTTGCGCACCTTGAACTCGTAGTCGTGCTCCTCCGTCTTGGGACGGAGCTTCACTTTCTTGAGCTGGATGACCACCTGCGTGCGCTTCGCGTCCGAGGCCTTCTTCTTCTCCTCGTACTTGAACTTGCCGTAGTCCATGATCTTGCAGACCGGCGGCTTGGCCATCGGGCTGACTTCGACCAGGTCGAGCGACTCGGAGCGGGCCTTTTCCAGCGCCGCCTCGATGGTCATGACTCCGAGCTGCGAACCGTCGGAGCCCACGACACGGACTTCCCGCGCGCGGATGCGGCGGTTGGTTCTCTGGTCCCTGTTGGGACCCCGGCTGCTGTTTCTCTGTTCGCGAATGATGTGAACATCCTCCAAAAAGGGTTGCAGACCCACCACCCGTGAAGATGTGGCGGGCCACTCAATGTGGCAGTCCCCTCCGGCGGAGAAGGCAGGCAGACAAGCCTTCAGCCCCTCGGGGCAGGGAGACGTGCAACGGACTCTATCCGGTTCACGACCCCCAGGGGCAAGGTAACGCGGGGCACCCCCCATTCCCATGACCCCCTGTTGCCTATGATGCGCCCCATGGTGAAACGGTCCACCGCGTCCGCCCGGGATAGGACAGGATGCCCACCCCCGAGGGTGGTTGCGCTCGGGACCTGGCTGGTGCTCGCCTGCCTGCCCTCCTGTGGCCCGGTGGACTCCGGGCCTCCGGGGACCCCCGGGCCTGGCGGCGGCCCGGGCCAGGCCCTGGTCCAGGGGACGGACGCCCCCGGGGACACGGCGGCGGTGGCGCTGGTGGCCCGGCGCACCCGCTGCGGAGGGGAGGCGCCGGTGCTCCTCTGCTCGGGCGCCCTCATCGCCCCGGACGTGGTGCTGACGGCGGCGCACTGCCTGGCCGTCTTCGGGGAGGCGGGCCCCTACGAGGTCTTCCTGGGCCCCACCCTGCTCCCGGAGCCCGGGCCCGGGGGGCGGTTCGTGCGGGTCACCCGGGCGGTGGCCCACCCGGAGTTCGTCCCGGCCACGCACACCTGGGACGCCGCGCTCCTGCGGCTGGCGGTGCCCGTGACGGACGTCCCGCCCCTCCGGCTCCCCCAGGCGGGGGACGCCCCGGTGGCGCCGGGAGACCCGGTGCGGGCGGTGGGCTACGGGGACACGAAGGACGCGGCCCGGCCCGCGGGCCAGCGGCGGCAGGGCCAGCTCCAGGTGACGGGTGTCACCGGCAGCGCCTTCCAGGCCGGCCCCGCCCCGGCCATGACCTGCGTGGGGGACAGCGGAGGCCCGGTCCTGGGGGGCCCGGCGGGGAACGAGGTGCTCCTGGGTCTCACCGTCAGCGGTGACGTGGCCTGCCGGACGGAGGCGGTCCAGCTGCGGGTGGACGCGCTGGAGGACTTCCTCCGCCCCTTCCTGGAGGAGCCCCCACCTCCCTCTCCTCCAGGGACGCTCCCCCTGAACGTCCTCTGTGAGGCGTCCTGCGCGAGCGACGCGGACTGCCCCTCGGGCCTGCAGTGCGTCACCGCCGGGGACGCCCCTGCCCGGTGCCTCCTGCCCGCGCTCCAGGCCGGGACCTACGGCGAGGCCTGTACGAAGGACGCCGCTTGCGGCGCCCCGGGCGTGTGCGCCCGGCTGGAGGTGGACGGCGACGACGCCTGCCGCTGCTTCACCCCCTGCGAGGCCACCGTCGACCCGCTGACACCGGACCTGGACCGGCCCGACGTCAAATGCGGGTGTGGCAGCGGCCCCGGTGGCCTGGGCGCTACACTCGCCGTCCTGCTGGGGCTGTTCTGGCGACAGTCCCACCGCAGGATTCCACGAGGTCGGTTCCCGGCGTGACTCTGCGTGAAGGCGCCTACAGAACCGCAAATGTAGGCGAAACTCCGCGAATCAAACTCCGAGAATCAGGCATCGACGTTTTCGGCAATCGCAAAGGTCCCTCCCCCCATGGACTACAAGATCAAGTCGGGCGACACGCTGGGCGCGCTGGCCAAGCGCTTCAACACGGATGTGGATTCGCTGGTGAAGGCGAACCCGAACATCACGAACAAGGACCTCATCTACGCGGATGCGAAGCTCAACATCCCGGGCAGCAAGGATGACTTCCAGGCGCAGGGTGTCTCCAAGGGGCCGGACCTGACGGGCGGCGCGCAGCAGACGCAGGGCGCGCAGGCGGTGGGTGACGTGCCCCCGGGCCAGGTGGGTGATTGGATCAAGCAGGCCATGGACATCCTCAAGGCCAACGGCGTCCCGGTGGAGAAGATGAACCCCCAGGACATCGCGAAGATCATCCAGCACGAGTCCAGCGGGAACCCGAACGCCATCAACAACTGGGACTCCAACGCCCAGAAGGGCACCCCGTCCATCGGCCTGATGCAGACCATCCAGCCGACGTTCGACGCGTACAAGCTCCCGGGCCACGACAACATCCGCAACCCGGTGGACAACATCATCGCCGGCGTCCGCTACTCCATTGAGCGCTACGGCTCCGTGTCCAACGTCCCCGGCATCAAGGGCCTGAACAGCGGCAGCGGCTACGTCGGCTACTGACCGGCGCTGACAGAAGCCAGACGCACCGCGCCCCGCGGTGGAAGACGGTCCTGACCGTCTCCCACGCGGGGCGTCGTCATTTCCGTGGCTGAAGCGTGCCGTCAGCCCCCGTGCAACCGGGAGCGCTCCCGCGGGCCACCCGCGCGCTTGATGTGGATCTGGCTGGGCGCCTTCTTGCGCCCCCGGAGCCCCGTGCCCCGGTTGTTGCGCTTGGGGCCGTGGTCGCCAGCGGCGGGGCCCAGCGTCACGCGCTTCAACTCCTTCTGTCGCAGCAGCGCCTCCGCGTCGTCATGGGCCAGGGTCTTGCGCCCTTTGCTGGCCTGCACGCTCGGCTGGGCCGCATGGGGATCCACGCGTCGCTTGTTCTTGATGCCTGCCACTCGGGTCCGCACGGACATGAAAGTCCTCCTTTGAGCTGAGGTAGGGACCCATGCGGGGTGTTGCCATCCCTGGCGACGGGCGGGACAGGGGCCGCCCTGTGAGCATGCGAGGCGCGGGCGCCCGGTGGCGCGGGATGACAGGGGGCGCACGAGCGGCGCTCAACCCCAGGCGGGAATCACACCCGGACGGCCGCCGCGGCTCAGGTCAGGTCAGGTCTTCGTTGTCGCGGCGGGCGCGCTTCTTCGCCTTGGGCTTGCTGGACTTGGCCGCCTTCGCCTTGGGCTTCGAGGTGGTCTCCGGCGGGAACAGCCAGCCGTCCTCGGGGCGGGGCTGGGAGGCGTTCACCGGCTCCAGGTGCTGGCCGCGGCAGCCCCGGCACCAGGACTGCGGACGGCGCTGGCCCTGGCTCATGATGCGGAAGCCGAAGTCCTGCTCCGTGGGCCCCACGTGGTTGCAGCGCGGGCAGCGCGTCATGGACGTGGTGCCCGTCTCCCGGGCCTTCTCCCGTCCGTGCTCCACCACCAGCGCCAGCGCGGCGGCGAACCCGAGCTTGCGCTCCGTGGGGACGTGGAACTGACGCGCGCGCTTGCGGTTGCCCCGGCCCATCACGGGCAGGAGGTCCAGGCCTCCCAGGAGGTTGCGCTGCTCCAGGACTCGCGACGGAGACGATGGCGGGGTCGAGTGGCTCACGCGATCATTTCTACGGGAGGGGTCTGACATGGCCGGTCCACGTGCCGGGTCGCCAGGTCCCGCTCCATTCGGAGGTCTGGACACATGTTCAGTAACCCCTGGCATTTCCAGGGGATTCCCCCGGCGGCCGGGCGGGGGTGGGGCGCCAGGG
>NZ_RAWN01000186.1:0-17971 GCF_003668895.1 Corallococcus sp. AB045 | reverse complement strand
CATCACGCCGCACACGAAGTTCAAGGCGCAGATTTACGTGCTGTCGAAGGAAGAGGGCGGCCGCCACACCCCGTTCTTCAAGGGGTACCGTCCGCAGTTCTACTTCCGCACCACGGACGTGACGGGCTCGGTGAAGCTGCCGGACAACGTCGAGATGGTCATGCCGGGCGACAACATCGCCATCGAGGTGGAGCTCATCACCCCGGTCGCGATGGAGAAGGAGCTGCGGTTCGCGGTTCGTGAAGGCGGCCGCACGGTGGGCGCGGGCGTCGTGGCGGAAATCATCGCGTAGTACTCAGGCTGCCAGCTCTCCGGTAGGTCCCTTGAGGGCCGTTCCGGAGAGCCGGTGGAAATCCAGTTGCAACCCATGGGGTGTGGTGGTACACACCGCGCCCCTTCGTTCCGAAGAAACGGTTCTCTGAAATCCAGGCGTTGACGGGCGTACCGCCTCACGGTTCCCAGAGGTCGTTCAAAGAGGTTCTTGCGAATGGCGACACAGAAGATCCGCATCCGGCTGAAGGCGTACGACTCGAAGCTCCTGGACCAGAGTGCTGGGGAGATCGTCGAGACGGCCAAGCGCACGGGCGCCAAGGTGGCCGGTCCGATCCCCCTGCCGACGCGCATCAACAAGTTCACCGTGTTGCGTTCGCCGCACGTGGACAAGAAGAGCCGCGAGCAGTTTGAGATCCGCACGCACAAGCGCCTGCTCGATATCCTCGAGCCGACCCAGCAGACGCTGGACGCGCTGATGAAGCTGGATCTGTCTGCCGGCGTTGACGTCGAGATCAAGTCCTAGGAAGCGGGATGGCGTCGGAGTGGTTTCACTCTGACCCCCGAGGAAAGTGCCATGGCGAAGTTTGACGTAGTCGACCTGGATTTGAAGAAGGTGTCGGAGATCGAGCTCTCCGACGAGATCTTCGGCGCCGAGCCGAACACCCACCTGTTCTACGAGGTGGCGAAGATGCAGCAGATCAACCGGCGCCGCGGCACGGTCGGGGTGAAGAACACCTCGCTCGTCAGCGGCGGCGGCAAGAAGCCCTGGAAGCAGAAGGGCACCGGCCGCGCCCGTCAGGGCTCGATCCGCGCTTCCCACTGGGTGGGCGGCGGCAAGGCGATGGCCCCCAAGGCCCGCGACTACTTCTACCGGCCGCCCCGCAAGGTCCGCCGCGGTGCCCTGCGCGCCGTGCTGTCCCTGCGCGCCCGGGAGAAGCAGCTCATCATCCTGGACGGCTTCAAGCTGGACGCCCCGAAGTCGAAGCAGGCCTTCGAGGTGCTCACCCGCCGCATGAAGCTCCAGAACGCGCTGGTCATCGACGAGCGCGGCAACACCAACCTGCACCGCAGCGTGCGCAACCTGGCGAAGTTCGACGTGCTGCCGCCCGAGGGTCTCAACCTCGAGTCCGTGCTCAAGCACTCGCACATCGTCCTGACTTCCGCCGCCGCGAAGGCGCTCGAGGGGTCCCTGTCATGAATCTGAACGACGTCATCAAGGGCCCGCTCATCACGGAGAAGCTGGACAAGGCCCGGGAGAAGTTCCGCCAGTACTCGTTCATCGTGGACCGCAAGGCCACGAAGCACGACGTGTCTCGCGCGGTCCAGTCCCTGTTCAAGGTCACGGTGGAAGCTGTTCGCACCAACATCGTGCGTGGCAAGACGAAGCGGGTGGGCAAGAGCATCGGCCAGCGCCCCAACTTCAAGAAGGCGGTCGTCACCCTGAAGGAAGGGGACAAGATCGAACTCTTCGAAGGGGGAGCGGTCTGACGCCATTGGCGTCCGGATCCGCCTGAGAGGAACACACCATGGGCATCAAGAAGTACAAGCCGACCAGCGCCGCCCGCCGTCTGATGACGGTGTCCGACTTCGCGGACATCACCAAGGACTCCCCGGAGAAGTCGCTCACCGAGCCCATCAAGCGCTCCGGTGGCCGCAACGTCCACGGGCACATCACCCGCCGCCACCAGGGTGGCGGTCACAAGCGCCGCTACCGCGTCATCGACTTCAAGCGTCGGGACAAGGACGGCGTGCCGGCCAAGGTCGTCGCGGTCGAGTACGACCCGAACCGCACCGCCAACATCGCCCTCCTGCACTACGCGGACGGTGAGAAGCGCTACATCCTGGCCCCCGTGGGCCTGAGCGTGGGCGACACCGTGTTCGCCGGCTCCACCGCCGACATCCGGCCGGGCAACAGCCTGCCGCTGCAGAACATCCCGGTGGGTACGGTCATCCACAACGTGGAGCTGAAGCCGGGCCGTGGCGCCCAGGTCATCCGCTCCGCGGGTACCTCTGGCCAGTTGATGGCCAAGGAAGACCGTTACGCTCAGGTCCGCATGCCTTCCGGCGCCGTGCGCAAGGTACTCATCGAGTGCCGTGCCACCGTCGGCCAGGTGGGCAACATCGAGCACGAAATCATTCGCATCGGTAAGGCGGGTAAGAGCCGCTGGCTGGGCATCCGGCCCACCGTCCGCGGTCTGGCCATGAACCCTGTCGACCACCCGCACGGTGGTGGTGAGGGTAAGTCCGGCCAGGGTAATCCGCACCCGGTGTCTCCGTGGGGCAAGAAGACCAAGGGCCTCACCACGCGCACCAACAAGCGCACCGACAAGTTCATCGTGAGCGGCCGCCGCCAGGGCGCGCGCAGCCAGTAAGAGGATTTGAAACATGGCTCGTTCGATCAAGAAGGGTCCGTTCGTCGACGATCACCTCCTCAAGAAGATCGAGGGGATGATCGCGGCGAACAAGAAGGCGGTCGTCAAGACCTGGTCCCGGCGCTCCACGATTCTCCCTGAGTTCGTGGGTCACACCTTCGCCGTGCACAACGGCAAGAAGTTCATTCCGGTGTTCGTGACGGAGAACATGGTGGGCCACAAGCTCGGCGAGTTCGCTCCCACGCGCACCTTCGGCGGGCACTCGGCGGAGAAGAAGGTCGCCAAGGCCCCGGGCAAGTAGCCCGTACCTACGCCTGAGAGCCTGAGGAGATGACCATGGAGTCGACTGCACATCTGCGTCACCTGCGCATGAGCCCGCGCAAGCTTTCCCTCGTCGCGGCGCTCATCCGGGGCAAGCCTGTCGAGGCTGCCCTGAACATCCTGAAGTTCACCCCGCGCGCTGCCGCGCGGCCGGTGGAGAAGCTCATCAAGAGCGCCGTCGCCAACGCGACGGACCTGTCCAAGGGCCAGGTCGACGTGGATACCCTCTACGTCAAGACCATCTCCGTGGACCAGGCCGCGACCCAGCGCCGGTTCATGCCGCGCGCCATGGGGCGCGCGACGCCCATCCAGAAGAAGTCTGCCCACGTCCACGTCGTGCTGGCCGAGGCCAAGAAGTAGGACCCGTCGGGCCCTGCCCGGACGCACCAAGGAGATTCAGTTTGGGACAGAAAGTACATCCGATTGGGTTCCGGCTCGGCGTCATCAAGACCTGGGACTCCAAGTGGTTTGAGCACAAGAACTACGCTCAGTGGCTCCACGAAGACATCCGCATCCGCGAGTTCGTCAAGAAGTCGCTGAACCACGCGGGCGTGTCCAAGGTGGAGATTGAGCGCGCCGCCAACAAGGTGAAGGTCAACGTCCACACCGCGCGTCCGGGTATCGTCATCGGCAAGCGCGGCGCGGGCATCGAGACCGTCAAGAAGGACCTCCAGCAGTTCACCAAGAACGAGGTCTTCCTGAACATCGTCGAGGTCCGCAAGGCCGAGACCGACGCGCAGCTCGTGGCGGAGAACATCGCCACGCAGCTCGAGCGCCGCATCGCCTTCCGCCGCGCCATGAAGAAGGCGCTGCAGACCGCGATGAAGTTCGGGGCCAAGGGCATCCGCGTGGCCTGCTCCGGCCGCCTGGGTGGCGCCGAGATGGCCCGCTACGAGTGGTACCGCGAGGGCCGCGTGCCCCTGCACACCCTCCGCGCGGACATCGACTTCGGCTTCGCCGAGGCCAAGACGACCTACGGCAAGATTGGCTGCAAGGTCTGGATCTGCAAGGGCGAGGTCCTCCCCGGCAAGGGCGGCCAGGCCCCCATGCCCACCAACCGGTAAGACGCCCCTGTGGGGCGGGCCCTAAGAAGCCCGCCCTGCACGCGAGGCACGAAGGACATCGACCATGCTTCAGCCTGCTCGAACCAAGTACCGCAAGATGCAGAAGGGCCGCATGTTCGGCTCGGCCCACCGCGGCAGCGACCTCACCTACGGTGAGTTCGGCCTGGTGAGCCTCCAGCCGGGATGGATCACCTCGCGCCAGATCGAGGCGGCCCGTATCGCGATGACCCGCCACGTGAAGCGCGGCGGAAAGATCTGGATCCGGATCTTCCCGGACAAGCCCATCACGAAGAAGCCCGCCGAAACCCGTATGGGCACCGGTAAGGGTGGCGTGGAGTACTACGTCGCGGTCGTCAAGCCGGGACGCGTGCTCTACGAGATGGAGGGCATGACGCAGGAGATCGCCACCGGTGCGCTGAAACTGGCGCAGGCGAAGCTGCCGGTGCTCACCAAGATCGTGCGCCGCAGCGAGCTCTCGCTGTAGTCACGCACCGCCGGGACGGGCGCTTCACCTGGTGACAGGGGAGGGCGCCCGCATCCCGTGCCGAGGAGACCAAGATGGCGACTGCGAAGGAATTGAAGGACCTGTCGACGGACGACCTGCAGAATCGCGCGAAGGAACTGCGCGACACGCTGGTCCAGGATCGGCTCAAGCGTCGGACCGGCTCGCTGGACAGCCCCGCTGAGGGCGTGCAGCACCGCCGTGATCTGGCCCGCATCCTCACCGTCCTGGGCGAGAAGGCCCGGGTCGCGAAGGCGGGGTAGTAGCAGTAGTGCATCCGCGGGCATCCGGGCTCACCCGGGTGTCCGTGGCCATCCGGGCAGAGGGCCCGGGTGCATGACAGACAGTGAGAACCAACATGGCTGAAGCGACCGAAACGCCCGCTGCCGAGACCTCCACCCGGGGTCGTCCCAAGACCCGCGTGGGCATCGTCACCTCCAACAAGATGCAGAAGACGGTGGTTGTCACCGTCCAGCGTCGTGCTCCCCACCCGAAGTACGGGAAGATCATGAGCCTGCGCGAGAAGTACAAGGCGCACGTCGAGGATCACGACTACCCGAAGAAGGTCACCATCAACGAGGGTGACCGGGTGCGCATCGCCGAGACCAAGCCCGCTTCGAAGGACAAGCGTTGGCGCGTGGTCGAGGTGTTGGAGAAGAGCAAGAACGTCTAGGTAGGCCACACCGCGTCCGTGCGCCATGAAGCGCGTGGACGGGTTCGAGCAAGAGGAGACTTCACATGATTCAGATGCAGAGTGTGCTCGATGTGGCCGACAACTCGGGCGCCAAGAAGGTGTTTTGCATCAAGGTTCTCGGCGGCTCCAAGCGCAAGTACGCCTCCATCGGCGACGTCATCGTCGTGTCGATCCGCGAGGCCCTGCCCAACTCCAAGGTGAAGAAGGGTGACGTGGCCAAGGCCGTCATCGTCCGCACCCGTCGCGAGGTGGGTCGTGCGGATGGCAGCTACATCAAGTTCGACGGCAACTCGGCGGTCCTCATCAACAAGGACCTGGAGCCCATCGGGACGCGCATCTTTGGGCCGGTGGCCCGTGAGCTGCGTGCCCGCAAGTTCATGAAGATCATCTCGCTGGCGCCCGAGGTCCTCTAAGAGGACGCAGGCCTGACGGCGAACAGCCAGAGTGAGGAAGCCATGCAGAAGCTGAAAGTCGGTGACACCATCCAGGTCATCTCCGGGTCTGAGCGCTCGGAGAAGACGCCGGCGACCAAGCGCGGCAAGGTGCTGAAGGTTGACCGGGAGGCGGGCCGCGTGACGGTCGAGGGCCTGCGCCTGGTCAAGCGCCACATGCGCAAGACGCCGCAGAGCCCCGAGGGCGGCATCATCGAGAAGCCGGGCACCATCGCGCTCTCGAACGTCCAGGTGGTCTGCGCCAAGTGTGACAAGCCGACCCGCGTCGGCATCCGCAAGGAGGGGGAGTCCTCCAAGCGGTTCTGCAAGCAGTGTGACGCCCTGATTGACTAGGGGTCGGTGTTCGGGCATGTATGCGCGCCCCTTGCCCCACCTAGTGGTGGGGCAGGTGGGCGTGCACGTCCAGAGAGCTGAAATGGTTGAGCCCTCTGGGTGTTTCCACGTTCTAGACGCAGGACTGATCGGACGCGCTGGGTCCATGACGGCGCCCCGAAGCAGGGGAATGAAAGATGGCTGACGAGAAGAAGGCCGACTCGAAGGAAAAGAAGAGCAAGAAGCGCGGCAAAGAAGAAGCCAAGAAGGTCGGCTTCGCCGCGAACATCGAGGAGGGCCTGAAGGCCCGCTCGGCGCGCCTCAAGGACCGCTTCCGCGCGGAGGGTGTTCCTGCTCTGATGAAGGAACTGGGGCTCGGAAACCCCATGGAAGTGCCGCGGCTGGAGAAGATCGTCGTCAACATGGGTCTGGGCGAGGCGCTCGCCAACAACAAGATCCTGGAGTCGGCGGTGGACCAGCTGGCTGCCATCACCGGTCAGAAGCCGGTCGTGACGCGCGCGCGCAAGTCCATCGCAAACTTCAAGCTGCGCCAGGGCCAGGCCATCGGTGCCGCCGTCACGCTGCGCGGCGACCGCATGTTCGAATTCATGGACCGCCTCATCACCGTCGCGCTGCCTCGCGTGCGTGACTTCAAGGGCGTGTCCCCCAAGGCCTTTGACGGGAAGGGCAATTACACGCTCGGCGTGCGCGAGCAGATCATCTTCCCGGAAATCAACTACGATCAGATCGAAAAGGTGAAGGGGCTCAACATCAGCTTCGTCACCACCGCCCGGAACGACGAGCAGGGCCTCGCGCTGATGCGTCACTTCGGCATGCCGTTCCGTCAGTAACCGAGCCCAGGACTCCCATCGATCATGGCCAAGCTCTCCAAGATTGCCCAGGCAAAGCGCAAGCTGAAGTTCCCCGTGCGTCAGTACAACCGCTGCGGTCTCTGCGGTCGTCCTCGCGCCTTCCTGCGCAAGTTCAAGATGTGCCGTATCTGCCTGCGTCACCGCGCCCTGCGTGGTGAAATCACCGGCGTCACCAAGTCGTCCTGGTAGGCGCTGGACCCGGAGCACCGTCCCTGTCCTGAAGAGGGCAGGGCGGTACCCGGTTGAAGTGGAAGAGAAGTAGCGGTCGTCGCGAACCCCCGGGATGGGCCCGGCAGGCGCGGTGGCCGCGAGCGCGGTGTGTCCCAAGGGGACCGCTGCTTTGCTTGAAGGTGATTCATGCCGGTCAATGATCCCGTCGGCGACATGCTGACCCGCCTGCGCAACGCCTCGCGTGCGCGGCACGACAAGGTCCTCATCCCCCACTCGAAGCTCAAGGTGGAGATCGTCAAGGTCCTCAAGGACGAGGGCTACATCGGGGATTTCACCATCCACGAGGTCGCGCCGCAGAACGAGATCACCGTCCAGCTGAAGTACGGCCCGGACCGCAGCCCGGCCATCACCGGCATTCGCCGCGTGTCGAAGCCCGGTCTGCGTCGCTACGTCGCGGTGCGCGACATCCAGCCGGTGCTCGGCGGCATGGGCATCTCCATCCTCTCCACCTCGCGCGGCATCTTGGTGGACACCGAGGCCCGGAAGCAGAAGGTCGGCGGCGAGCTGCTCTGCACGGTCTACTAGCCAGGAGCCTGGGTGAAGCGCCCCGCGAGGAGCGCGCCCCGGGCGACGACAGCACGAGGCAATCATGAGTCGGATTGGAAAACTGGCGATCAAGCTTGGCGACAAGACGAAGGTCAATGTCGCCAACCAGCAGGTCAACTTCGAAGGCCCCAAGGGCAAGCTGTCCGTCAAGCTCCCCGCCAAGGTGAAGGTGGAGGTCAAGGACGGCCAGGTAACGGTGCAGCGCGAGGACGACTCGCGTGAGTCCCGCAGCCTGCACGGCCTGACGCGGACCATCCTCGCCAACGCGGCGAAGGGCGTGTCCACGGGCTTCGAGAAGCGTCTGGACATCCGCGGCGTCGGTTTCCGCGCGGAAGTGAAGGGCAAGGCCATTCACTTCTCGCTCGGTTACTCCCACCCGGTGGTGTTCAACCTGCCGGAGGGCGTGACGGCGGAAGTCGACAAGACCTCCCGTACCGAGGACAGCCTTCCCACGGTGGGGCTGACGCTCCGCTCGGCGGACAAGGAAGCCCTGGGCGCCACGGCGGTGAACATCCGCTCGCTGCGTCCGCCGGAGCCCTACAAGGGCAAGGGCATCAAGTACGCCGAGGAGCGCATCCGCCGCAAGGAGGGCAAGACCGGTACGACCTAGTCGTCGCCGCGTCTTCGCCAAGCATTCAACCCCGCCGGGCCTTGAGGCCTGGCGGAATCATCCGGCGGCGGAAGGCCGCATCGCCGCCGGACGGAAAAGGAAGCAGCCATGTCCAAGACTGTCGAGCAGCGCCTCAAGAGGAAGAACCGCATCCGCAAGAAGCTCTCCGGAACCACGGAGCGTCCGCGGCTGTCGGTCTACAAGAGCCTCAAGCACATCTACGCGCAGGTGGTGGACGACTCCACTGGCCGCACGCTGGCGTTCGCGTCGTCCCTGTCCAAGGAGCTGAAGGGCAAGGACGAGGGCGACAAGAAGGCCGACGCGAAGCGCGTGGGCTCCCTCATCGCGGAGAAGTGCAAGGCCGCCAACGTCGATGCGGTGGTGTTCGACCGCAACGGCTTCCCTTACCATGGGCGCATCGCCGCCGTGGCTGACGCCGCGCGCGAGGCCGGCCTGAAGTTCTAGGTACCAGAAAGGAATTCCTCAAGTGGCAACTCCGATCAATCCGAACGATCTGGACCTGACCGACCGCGTGGTGAACATCAACCGCGTCGCCAAGGTGGTAAAGGGCGGCCGCCGTTTCTCGTTCGCCGCGCTCGTCGTGGTGGGTGATGGCAACGGGCACGTGGGCGTGGGCCTGGGCAAGGCCAACGAGGTCCCCGAGGCCATCCGCAAGGGCGGCGAGAACGCGAAGAAGAACCTGTTCCGCGTTCCTCGCATGGGCCACACCATCCCGCACGAGATCCTGGGGCACTTCGGTGCCGGCTGGGTGCTCCTGAAGCCTGCCTCTGAAGGTACGGGCGTCATCGCCGGTGGCGCGGTGCGCGCGGTGCTGGAGGCGGCGGGCATCCGCAACATCCTGACCAAGAGCCAGGGTTCGCGGAATCCTCACAACGTGCTGAAGGCCACTGTTGCGGGCCTGAAGCTGCTGCGCAGCGCGGAGCAGGTCGCGCGGCTGCGTGGCAAGGACGTCGAGACCCAGAAGCTCGCGGGCGAGGCGAGGGGCTAGTCATGGCGCTCAAGGTTAAGCTGACGAAGAGCTTCTCGGGTTCTTCCGAGGACATGCTGGCCACCATCAAGGGCCTCGGTCTGAAGAAGTTCGGCGACGAGCGGCTGTTGAAGGACACCCCGGCGGTGCGCGGCATGGTGTTCAAGGTGAAGCACCTGGTCTCCCTGGAGACGGTCAGCCAGGAGGCCCCGGCGCCCAAGCGCCGCAAGCCCCGGAAGATTGTCGCCCGGGACCGCGCCCTGGAGCGCCTGGCCGCCAAGGCCAAGGCCTGAGAACTGAGGATCCAACATGAGCATCCTGACCAATCTGAAGCGCCCTGAGGGCTCCTGGCACCGCAAGAAGCGCGTGGGCCGTGGCCAGGGTAGCGGCCTGGGCAAGACGGCCGGCCGCGGCGGCAAGGGCCAGAAGGCCCGCTCCGGCAACATGCGGTTCGAGGGCTTCGAAGGCGGCCAGAGCCCGCTGCAGCGGCGTCTGCCGAAGTTCGGCTTCAACCCGCCCAACCGCACCACCTACGCGGTGGTGAACCTGGGCGACCTGGAGCACACGTTCGACGCCGGCGCCACGGTGGACGAGGCCTCGCTGAAGCAGGCGGGCCTGGTCAAGGGCCGTTATGATGGCGTGAAGGTCCTGGCCCACGGCGAGCTCGCCAAGAAGCTCACCGTCAAGGTGAACAAGGTGTCCGCGGCTGCTCGCGAGAACATCGAGAAGGCGGGCGGCTCCGTGGAGGAGCTCCCCCTGGTGGCGCACAAGCCGGAGTCGGCCGCCAAGGCCCACGCTGGCAAGGGCGTCAAGGCTCCTCGCCAGCCCCGGGCGTAGGCGTGACCGGCGGCGCGCATCACGGTGATGTGGTGCGCGCCCCCAGCCTTGTGTAGGCTTCCGCGCCCCTTTCCGGAACCGGAGAGGGGCGTTTGTTGTTGCTGGCAGAACCTCTTGAAGAGGATGGCATTACCGTGGCCCTGAACGCCTTCGCCAACGTCTTCCGCATCGCGGAGCTGCGCAGCCGGCTTGCGTACACGCTCGTGCTGCTGTCCGTCTACCGCATTGGCATCTTCATCAACACGCCGGGCGTGGACCGCTCCGCGATGAACGCGTTCATGGACGCCCAGAAACAATCGGGCGGTCTGGTGTCGCTGTTCAACCTCTTCTCCGGCGGCGCGCTGGAGCAGATGTCCATCTTCGGTCTGGGCATCATGCCGTACGTGAGCGCCTCCATCATCATCCAGCTCCTGGCGGTGGTGGTGCCCAGCCTGGAGCGCCTGCAGAAGGAAGGCGCCGCGGGCCGCCAGAAGATCAACCAGTACACGCGCTACGGCACCATCGCGCTGTCCATCGTGCAGGGCGTGGGCATCTCGCGGTGGCTGGCCTCGCTGGGCCGCTCCGACGCGGGGCAGGGCGGCTTCAACCAGGTGGTGGTGCCCAACGACAACCTCTGGTTCACCTTCATGACGGTGGTCAGCCTCACGGCGGGCACGGCCTTCATCATGTGGCTGGGCGAGCGCATCACCGAGCGCGGCATCGGCAACGGCATCTCGCTCATCATCTTCGCGGGCATCGTGGCGCGCGTGCTGCCCGGCGCGAAGACGCTGCTGGACCTGACGACGCAGGAGATTGTGAACATGGCCGCGGTGCTGGGCCTGCTGTTCTTCATGCTCCTCATCATCGGCGTGGTGGTCTACGTGGAGCGGGGCATGCGGCGCGTGCCCATCCAGTACGCCAAGCGCATGGCGGGCCGGCGCATGTTCGCGGGCCAGGCGACGTACTTCCCCATGAAGGTGAACGCCTCGGGCGTGATTCCCCCCATCTTCGCCGGCGCGGTGCTGTCCTTCCCGGCGACCCTGGGCGCGTGGTTCCCCTTCCTGCAGGGCTTCCAGCGCAGCATCGAGGGCAACCTCTGGGTCTACAATGGCCTGTTCGTGCTGATGGTGGTGTTCTTCTCCTACTTCTACACGGCGCTGACCTTCCGGCCGGATGACGTGGCGGACAACATCAAGAAGCAGGGCGGCTACATCCCCGGCATCCGCCCGGGTCGCCAGACAGCGGAATTCATCGAGCGAGTCCTCAATCGGCTCACGTTCGGCGGCGCCATCTACCTGGCCATCATCTGCGTGATTCCGTCGGTCATCAGCAGCGTGCTCGGCGTGCAGTTCACGTTCGGCGGCACGGCGCTCCTCATCGTGGTGGGCGTGGCGCTGGACACGGTGCAGCAGATCGAAGGCCACCTCATCAGCCGCAACTACGAAGGCTTCGCGGGTCCGCGCGGTCCGCGCATCCGCGGTCGGGTCCGCGTGGCGGCCTGACAGAGGTCGGTTGTGTTCCGGGCGCCTCTCCCCAATGGTGGGGAGGGGCGCCTCGTCGTTCAAGGGTGGACGTTGGTACAAAGGAGCGACATGAACCTCATCCTCTTGGGGCCGCCGAACGCCGGGAAGGGAACCCAGGCGAAGAAGCTCTACGCGGACTTCCAGATCCCGCAGATCTCCACCGGCGACATCCTGCGCAAGGCCGTGAAGGATGGCACGCCCCTGGGCAAGGTGGCCGGGCCGCTGATGGCCGCGGGGCAGTACGTCCCGGACGATGTCGTCATCGGCATCGTGGAGGAGCGGCTGAAGGAGCCGGACGTGGCGCAGGGCTTCGTGCTCGACGGCTTTCCCCGCACCCCGGGACAGGCGGACGCGCTGGACCGGATGCTGGAGCGGCTGGGCAAGCAGCTGAATGCGGTCGTGTCGCTCGAGGTCCCGCACTCGACGCTCGTCGAGCGTGGTTCTGGCCGGCGCGTGTGCCCCAATGATGGGGCCGTCTATCACGTCACCCAGAGCCCGCCGAAGCGGGCGGGCCTGTGCGACAAGTGCAGCACGGAGCTCGTGCAGCGTCCGGATGACACGCCGGAGGTCATCGAGAAGCGCCTGCAGAAGTATGACGCGGAGACGTCCCCCCTGAAGGACTTCTACGCGAAGAAGGGGGTGCTCAAGAGCGTCGACGGCGTCGGGTCGCCGGAGGGCATCTACGAGGAGATCAAGAAGGCCGCTGGCCGTCCTGCCTGAGCCTGGGGCAGCCAGCGAGGCGAGGGCAGGGCCGGTCTGGACTGCCGCCCCATCGGTCACGGGTTCCCGACAGAGCAGCGGACCGGTAGGGAAAGGGGCGCATGAACCCGGTGGAGCTCAAGAGTCCGGATGAAATCGCCCTGATGCGGGAAGCGGGACGGATCGTCTGTGAGATCCTGGACGAACTCGAGAAGGCAGTGGCCCCCGGTGTCTCCACCTGGGAGCTGGACGCCCTGGCGGAGCAGCTCATCGCCAAGAAGGGCGCCCGGTCGGCGTTCAAGGGCTACCACGGCTTTCCGGGCGTTCTCTGCGCCTCCGTGAACCAGGAGGTCGTCCATGGCATCCCCAACCGGAAGCGCCGGTTGGTGGCCGGGGACCTGATGAAGCTGGACTTCGGGGTGGTCTACCGGGGCTTCTTCGGGGACTCGGCGCGCACGGTGCCGGTGGGGAAGGTGGCGCCAGAGGCCCAGGCCCTGGTGGACGCCACCCGGCAGTCCCTGGAGAAGGCCATCCAGGTGATGCAGCCGGGCAACCGGCTTGGCGACATTGGCCACGCGGTGCAGAGTCACGTGGAGGCGCGGGGGTTTTCCGTGGTCCGGGATTTCACGGGGCACGGGATTGGCCGGAAGCTGCACGAGCCGCCGCAGGTGCCCAACTATGGGCAGGCGGGGTCAGGGATGAAGCTGCGGCCAGGCATGGTCCTGGCGGTGGAACCGATGGTGAACCAGGGGACGCCCGACGTGGAGGTCCTGGAGGACGAGTGGACGGCCGTCACCGTGGACGGCAGGTTGTCCGCCCACTTCGAGCACACCATCCTGATCTCGGAGCGGGGGCCGGAAGTGCTGACCCGGCGTCGATGATGGCCCCTGGACCCCGGGTGAAATAGGGTGATGTCAGAAGCTGTTGATAGAGGTCCAGATTTCAGATCGCGCGGCGCTTGCTACTTACGGACCAAAGTGTTATCCCGCCGCGCTTCCAGAAGGTTCGTGGTCCGGGAAGAAGGTTGACGCTTGCCGAAGGATGATTCCATCGAAGTCGAGGGGACCGTTATGGAACCCCTACCGAACGCGATGTTCCGCGTGGTGCTGGACAACGGCCACAAGGTGCTCGCGCACATCTCGGGCAAGATGCGGATGCACTTCATCCGTATCCTCCCGGGCGACAAGGTGAAGGTCGAGTTGTCGCCGTATGACCTGACCCGTGGACGGATCACGTACCGGGCCAAGTAATTCGTGCCGGCCGCCTGTGCGGACCGGCTGTTGTGCTTTTCACCGCTGAAGGAAGGAAGTTCGCTCCATGAAGGTTCGGGCGTCCGTCAAGAAGATCTGCGACAAGTGCAAGGTCGTTCGCCGCAAGGGCATCGTGCGCATCATTTGCGCCTCCAACCCCCGGCACAAGCAGCGCCAGGGCTAAGAGTCCCCAGGGACTCTTGCCTCAGACCAACTCCACAACGAAGGAAGACCGAAGATGGCTCGTATCGCCGGCATCGATCTGCCGCCCAACAAGCGTGCGGTGATCTCGCTTCAGTACATCTACGGGATCGGTAACAAGACCGCGCACGACATCATCGAGGCGGCGGGCATCGATCTCACCACCCGGACCAAGGACCTCACCGAGGACCAGGCTCGAAAGATCCGCGAGATCATCGAGGCCAACTACAAGGTCGAGGGTGACCTCCGGCGCGAGGTGACCATGAACATCAAGCGGCTGATGGACCTGGGTTGCTACCGGGGTCTGCGTCACCGCAAGGGTCTTCCGGTCCGCGGCCAGCGCACCCACACCAACGCGCGCACCCGCAAGGGTCCCAAGCGCGGCATCGTTCGCGCGAAGCCGGCCGCTCCGGCCCGCTAAACCCTCTGGCGCCCGCTGCCTCGCTTCGTGTGAGGCGCGGGCGTTGATCACCTACTCCCAGGAGCAGCGATTCACATGGCTGACGAGATCAATACCGCCGCCGCGCCGGCCGGTGCCGAGGGTGGCGAGACCCCTGCGGCGAAGAAGAGCAAGCGCAAGGGTAAGAAGAACATCCTCAACGGCGTGGTCCACATCCAGTCCACGTTCAACAACACCATCATCACGATCACGGACGTGTCCGGGAACGTGATCTCCTGGTCGTCGGCCGGGGCGCGCGGCTTCAAGGGCAGCCGCAAGTCCACGCCGTTCGCGGCGCAGGTGGCCGCTGGCGACGCCGCGGCGAAGGCGATGGAGCACGGCCTGAAGACCGTGACGGTGTTCGTGAAGGGCCCGGGCGCGGGCCGTGAGTCGGCGCTGCGCGCGCTGGCCGCCGCCGGCCTGAAGATCAGCCTCATCCGCGACGTGACGCCCATCCCGCACAACGGCTGCCGTCAGCCCAAGCGCCGCCGCGTCTAATTACCGCTTCGGGCCGGGGACCCGCCTCGCGGCGGGCCCGGCTCCAGACCATCTGCAAGGAGAGTTTCCGTGGCTCGTTATACCGCGAGCGCCTGCCGTATCTGCCGGCGCGAGAACCTGAAGATGTACCTCAAGGGCGACCGTTGCTACACGGACAAGTGCGCCATCGAGCGCCGCCCCTATCCCCCCGGTCAGCACGGCCAGGGCCGCGTGAAGTTCTCCGGCTACGGCGTGCAGCTGCGCGAGAAGCAGAAGGTCAAGCGCATGTACGGCCTGCTCGAGAACCAGTTCCGCGGGTACTACCACCGCGCGTCCGCGGCCAAGGGCAAGACGGGTGAGAACCTGCTGCAGCAGCTGGAGCTCCGCCTGGACAACGTGGTGTTCCGCATGGGCTTCGCGGACACGCGTAACGAGGCGCGCCAGCTGGTGCGTCACGGTCACTTCCAGGTCAACGGCCGCCGGGTGAACATCCCGTCGTTCTCCGTGAAGCCGGGCAGTGCCGTGGAAGTGCTGGAGAAGAGCCGCAAGGTGCTCCGCATCTCCGAGGCGCTGGAGACGGTGGACCGCCGTGGCGTTCCGCAGTGGATTGACCTGGACAAGAAGTCGTTCAAGGGCACGGTCAAGACGGTCCCGAACCGCGAGGACCTGACCATGCCCATCCAGGAGCAGCTCATCGTCGAACTGTACTCGAAGTAAGCAGGGATGCCGGGCCCGCTTCCGGTGGGCCCCTCCCGCTGTGGACGCCCTGGCCATCAAGGCCGGGGCGTTGTCGCTTTGTCACCTGTCGTTTCGTCGCCTGGAGGGCGCGTTCTGTGCGCGCCGGGCGAGGTTGTTAAGCAGTCCCCCCCGCGTGCCCGTCCTCCCGTCACCCTGACGGGGAAGTGGGTGATGGCGCACGACCAGAGGAGCAGTCCCCATGGCCGACACGTTTGTTGCGAAGAACTGGCGCGACCTCATCAAGCCGCGCCGCATGGAAGTGGACCAGGACTCGCTGAGCCCCACGTACGGCAAGTTCGTGGCGGAGCCGCTGGAGCGCGGCTTCGGGACGACGCTGGGCAACTCGCTGCGGCGGGTGCTGCTGTCGTCGCTGCAGGGCGCGGCCATCACCTCCGTGAAGATTGAAGGCGTGGACCACGAGTTCACGACCATCCCCGAGGTGGCCGAGGACGTCACGGACGTCGTGTTGAACCTGAAGGAGGTCCTCCTCCGGATGCACACGAACGAGACGAAGACGCTGCGCATCGAGGTGGAAGGCCCCAAGGAAGTGAAGGCGGGCGACCTCATCGCGGACCAGGACGTCGAAATCCTGAACCCGGGTCACCACATCTGCACGGTGTCCGAGGGTGGCAAGGTGCACATGGAGCTGATGTGCCGCCGCGGCCGGGGCTACGTGCCGGCGTCCACCAACAAGGTGCCGGGCGCGCCCATCGGGACCATCCCCATCGACTCGCTCTTCTCGCCCATCCGCAAGGTGAACTACCAGGTCACCAACGCGCGCGTTGGCCAGGTCACGGACTTCGACAAGCTGTCGCTCGAGGTCTGGACGGACGGCTCCGTGGTCCCGCAGGACGCGGTCGCGTACGCGGCGAAGATCATCAAGGAGCAGCTCACGGTCTTCGTGAACTTCGACGAGACCGAGGAGCCGGTCGTCGCCGAGGCGCCGAAGGAAGAGGCCAAGCTCAACGAGAACCTGTTCCGCTCGGTGGACGAGCTGGAGCTGTCGGTGCGTTCGGCCAACTGCCTGCAGCAGGCGAACATCAAGTCCATCGGTGACCTGGTCCAGCGCACCGAGGCGGAGATGCTCAAGACGAAGAACTTCGGCCGCAAGTCCTTGAAGGAGATCAAGGAGATCCTCGCGGAGATGGGTCTGTCGCTGGGCATGAAGCTGGAGAACTGGCCGCCGAAGAACGCGCCGGCTCCCGCGGCCCCCAAGGCCTGAGCGTCGTCGTTTCCTGCAGCACCTGCCTTGGCTTCCCACCGACACGGCTTCACGCTGGCGCGAAGGCAGGGGGCCCTGGTACACAGGGTCCGATTCAACGGCGGCCCCCGGTGTCGGGGCCGTCCTTCCCACCCGGTACCTGATACGGCCGGAGTGGTGGGGTTCTCAAGAAGAGGCCCCGGAGCACGCGCATGCGCCACAAGGTCGGACAAAGGAAGCTGCACCGCACCACGAGCCACCGTCTCGCGATGCTGAACAACATGGTCACGTCCCTGCTGGAGCACGGGGCCATCCGCACCACCGTTCCCAAGGCGAAGGAAGTCCGTCCGCTGGCCGAGCGCATCATCACGCTCGCCAAGCGCGGTGGCCTGTCCAACGTGCGCCTTGCCGCCCGCACCGTGAAGGACCGCACGGTCCTCCAGAAGGTGTTCAGCGAGTACAAGGAGCGTTACGCCTCCCGTCCGGGTGGCTACACCCGCATCGTGCGCCTGGGCTTCCGCCGGGGCGATGCCGCGGAGATGGCCCTCATCGAGCTGGTGGACCGTCCCGCGAAGGCCCCGGCCGCCGCTGAGACGACCGAGGCTCCCGCCGAGGCGAAGACCGAGGGTTGAGCCGTTCCCCGTGCCCGGGTCTCACGTGAGTGAGGCCTGGCCGGGCTGAAGAAACACCGAGGGCGCCTTCCTGCTTCAGGAGGGCGCCCTTCGTGTTTCCGGCGTCTGGAGGGCCGCTCGCGGCGGGCTACTTCTTCGGCGAGAGGATGCGCTTCCACTCCTCCTGGAGGGAAGGCGTGAGGTCGGCCTTGTCGTCCGCGCTCTTCATCGTCAGCGCCTGGAAGCGCAGGTCCGCGGGCGCGGAGCCGCCGGTCTTCCCCAGGAGCTGCTTGGGCGTGATGGTGACGAAGTTGCCGGGCTGCACCTCCGACACCACCGCCTTGTACTCGTTGTTCACGGTGATGATGACGTCGCGCCAGACGTCCTGGCTCTCATTCCAGATGGTGACGGAGGGCCGGTCCAGCTTGTCACTGAGCACCAGGCGCGCGTCCATGTCACCCGTGTCCACGGAGCTGCCCGGGCACGCGATGCCGAGGCTGGCGACGGACAGGACGAGCCAGCTCGCGACGATGCCGGCCTTGTACTTGAAGAAGCGGTCGCTCGCGCGGAAGTCCGCGAACTGCTCCTTCAGGATGGAGAATGCGTTGAGGAGGACGTTGGACGTCTCCGCGGCGACGCGCTTGCCCAGCGGGCCTTCCGGCTTCGGCTTCTCCAGCGGGGCCGCGCGGGCGGCGCTCATGGCGCGCATGCCGGGGCTGGTGGCCGCCCGGGGCTGGGTGCCGGGATTGGACGGCGTCCGGGGCGGAGGGGTGCTGGGA
>NZ_RAWN01000185.1:0-18438 GCF_003668895.1 Corallococcus sp. AB045 | reverse complement strand
TTGTCGGCCACGAGGCCGCGGGGGAAAACCTCGCTGGCCTCTATGCACTGGTGGCCACCTGCGAGGCCAACGGCGTCAATCCCGAGGACTACCTCGCGGATGTCCTGCTGCGCGTCCAGACGCACCCACACTCGCGCATCGGTGAGCTGCTACCTCACGAGTGGAAGCGGCGACGCGCCGCTGACCCGCTCGAGTCACCCCTCCAGCCCAGTCCCTGAACAGCTCACTTCTCGCGGCGCCCGCCGAGCACGGTCCGCGTCTGGCATCAAGCCTCCCGGCACGTCATTGGCCGGACGGTTACCTCCACCGCGCCGAAGGCGTCCACCTTCCAGAAGAGGTGGCGGCTCACGAACAGGTCCACCACCGCCGCGCCGCCCATGCCGCGCGTGTTGAGGTCGTCCTCGTACTGCGGGCCGAACACGCGCAGCTGCGCGGTGACGGAGACGATGGACGGGTCGTCGAAGGTGACCGCGAGCGAGCCGCGATGCCTGGGGTCCTGGGGAAGCTGGCGACCCACGAGGTCGGGCTGGCCGGGGGCGCGCGTGACGACGGGGTCCACGAAGGTATAGGCGGCGAGCGCGGTCCACTGCCGCGACACGCGCCAGTCCGCGCCCAGCTCCACGCCGCGCACGCGGGCCCGGCCCAGGTTCTGGCGCTGGCGGGTGGCGCCGTCCGGCAGGGGCGTGGCGAGGGTGACGTTGGTGACGGGCGCGTCCAGCACGTTCCAGAAGCCGGTGACGCGGCCGGTGAGCCCTCGCGGGCCGGTGGCCTCCACGCCCGCCTCGGTGCCCCAGAGGCGCTCGGCGCCCAGGTCCGGGTTCGCGGCGGTGAGGACGGTGCCCACCTGGAAGGGGCGGTAGAGCTCGTTGAGGGTGGGGGCGCGGAAGGCGCGGTACGCGGAGGCGCGCAAGGTGAGCCACTCCAGCGGGCGCACGCGCGCGGCCAGGCGCGGGCTGAGCTGGCGCGCGGTGCGAGGCTCGAAGGCGGTGGCGGTGGCGGTGCCGTTCGCGAAGCTCTCCAACTGGCTGCCGTCGAAGTTGTGCCACGTGTCCCAGCGCAGAGTGCCGGCGAACTCCAGCGCGGGGGACACGGTGTAGAGGTCCTGCACGAAGACGCCCCCGGACAGCTGCGTGCCCTGCGTGTTGCGCGCGTAGAGCGTCGTGGCGGTGTAGGTGGCGGGGAAGAGCAGCTCATCGGCCCTGCCGTGGGAGCGGCGCACGTCCACGCCCGCGGCGAGCACATGGGTCCCGGCCAGCGTCAGCTCCGGACCGGTCCAGACGAGCGAGCCGCCCTGGTCGTTCGCGGGCACGTCCTGGAGGGCGGAGCGGGCCTCGAAGTTCCGGTCCGGAGTGACGCGGGCGCGGTCCTGGGCGAAGTGCTGGGTGCGGCCGAAGAGGCCCAGCTCGAAGGTGCCGGCGGAGTCCGTGCGGAGGCGGGCGTTCGCGGCGAACCACGCGAGGTCCACGCTGGCCACGGTGTACCGGGTGCCACCGTTCTGCGTCTCGCGGAACACGCCCGCGCGGGCTGAGAGGGAGAGGTGGTCGGTGGCTTCTGCTTCGATGCGCGCCTGGGCGCTGACGTGATTGGAGGGGGTGTCCCCGTCGATGCGGCCGCGCTGGCTCTCGGGGACGATGCGATAGCCGTCGCTGGTGAGGCCCTCGACCTCCAGCGAGGCGCCCACGCGGCCCCAGCGGTCCGCGATGCGCGCGGCGGCGAAGCCGGTGCCCAGGTTGCCCACGGACACGTCCGCGTCGAGCACCGGGCCGGTGATGGGCCGGGAGAACAGCTGCACCACGCCGCCCAGCGCGGCGCTTCCATAGAGCGCGGAGCCGCCAGTGGGGACGACCTCGATGCGGTCCAGGCCCAGGCGGGGCAGGGCGCGCCAGAAGACCCATCCGCCGTAGGGGTCGTTGAAGGGAAGCCCGTCCAGCAGCACGAGCCCACGCGCCACGCCGGAGGGCGCGAGCCCGCGCAGGTTGAGCCCCTGCGCGGTGGGGTCCGCGACCAGGGATGGCGTGCGGCGGAAGGTGGCCGCGGACGGCAGCGTGCGGATGAGCGCGTCCTGCGTGAGCGTGGGGCTGCGCTCCATCTCCGCGCGGGGAATCACCACCGTGGTGGCGGGCACGTCGCGCAAGGGGCGCGGCAGGCGCGTGGCGGTGACGACGGTGCGGGTGCCCGGAGAAGGATCCACACCGTCGGACGCTGACGCTGCCGTAGCGGGCGAGAAATCGGATTCCGGCGTGGCGCACTGAAGGGCGCAGCTCCGGCTTGGTCCGCAGCACCCTCGATCTCAGGGGCAACAAGTATCCCATTGCTTCCGCTATGTGCCGTAGCCACAACTGGCGATAAAATCAATATCCCGAGGCTTGCCAAAAAGCCTCGGGATGGAGGACTCCGGTTTGATCGCGACGGACGAAAAGACGCATTCAGGTTGAGCATCACACCTTGCTCTACTGGATGTCAGACTTCGGTGCGAGTTGTGTTGGACCTGGTATCCGCAGGCTGGAGGCGCAAGACGCGTCTTGAGGAACCCGTGCGCCTATCCCTTTGGGGCAGATTCAATACGAAATGTAACAAACAAGTTTGATTGCATAGCGAGTTCATGGCTTGGGTGAAGAAGTAGCCCCCAGGCTGATGGCTGGAAGCAAAGCCCGAAGAGGCGATCGTCCCTCCCAGCGAGTTTGGCGTTCACCAATTACCTCCCATTGTCTTGTCTTGATAGATTTGTCGTGGCCGTTGTCGACAAACTCAATGACGCGCATCCGTCGACCGGCCGGGGGACGAAGCAAAGGTACAATCCTGTTTGTTAGATGGTCGTTGTGATTGGTGAGAATCAATTGTCGGCGGCCATGACTGCTCGAATCGGTTGCCCCATAAGCAAGGAGCCGCAGCATGGCGGCGTCTGCGGCTAGATTGTCGAGGTCAAATGCATCCGAGACGTCATCTAGGCATAGAAATTCGGTAGGAAGCTTAGGTTGTCCAAGATTTGCTGCTATCGCAAGGCCAAACGCCAGTGATGTTAGTTGCGATCTTGAGAGACTTGAGATGCCGGTTGAAATGCCATCTTTTGGTCCAATTCGAACCTGAAGAGGTCCATGTCGCTGAAACTCAATTCGTGCGTGCTCAACAACGTCGTGGCGATGAGCGTACCATCTCAAGATTTGTCTCATCGACTTGTTGAGGTCTCGCTCGTAACGTTGCTCGATGATGTTGGTTCTAAAAACATCTTTGAAGCATCCGCGCTTGTTGCTGGCAATGTGCTCGATGATGTCTTGAGCTTTCTCGACTTCCTTGCGTGCGCTGTCTAGGTGCTGCTGCTCTAATGTCTGTGCCGTGGCTCGATTTACGTCCGCGCGAACGGTTGCCCAGGTGGAGAATGCACGCGCTACGGATGCCCAGTCTTCCTTCGGACTATGTGCTGGCGGGACTTCGCCCACAATTGACTGGGCCGTACTTGAAGTGAGTCTTGTGCGAACTGCGTCAAGATCAACAATGTCCTCTGGAGTATGGGGCAGTTGAGCCGATATCTCATTCTCAATCCAGAGTTGCCCAAGGCGAGAAAACAGTGAGTTAATTTTGTCCAGGGCGTTGAGATCGGAGAGTTTCTTGTTGAGTTCGCTCAGTTCAATGCTGACTGTCGTGTGCCTTGATCTAAGTTCTTCTAGGCGCTTTGACTCGGCAATTAAGTGTGGGTGAAAGAGATCGTGATTTGGCATGGGGAGGCCAATATCCGACCAAAACGATGGAAGTGTGGCTGCGTTGTCTTCGTTGGAAAGTGTTGCGAGGACAGCCAGCGTTCCTAAGCCCATATGGGCCGAGCTGCTATGCAGTCGCACCTCCTGGCCTGGCTGCCATATGGTGGCGATGCTGCGCGCCAAACTCGATTGCTCTGACTCCTTGGCTGCCCGAATGTGCTGTAGTTCGACGATATCCCCAAGGAGTCTATCTCTTGGTTCGGCTTGTTTGAGCAACAGAGCGCGGCGGTCAGCGTGCTCTTTGGGAAGATTTGTTTCTAGGTCGCGGAAAATTGCTTGAAGTTTGAGCCAACGGGGTGTTGGCGAGTCGTGTACCTCAGTCTCTGATGAATCTAGGTGGGATGCTTCAGATGCACGTGTCTCAGCGGCCTTGTAAATCCTTTCCAAAGTGCCTTGGTAATCACCGTCTTGCGAGGCCTCAAGGCCAAGGTGAGTGCAGATCTTTTTTAGCGCGCTTTTTAGTGGCGCTTGGTCCACTAGAGTGCGGTTCGCTTTGACGAACTTTGCGGATACGGCTGTGCCTAGAGCCTGCCAAGACTGCTGGGCAAGCAGTGCTCGCTGTGCTTCAAGGTTCGTGATCTTTTCGATATCGGGAAGTTCTGCCTTGATTTTGTTTAGTCGTCTTGTGATTTCAAGAGAGAACCTTTGAGCCTCTATTTCCGCAAGGGAGTCCAGTTCGGGAAAACTTGGAACGAAGAAGTCGATTACCTTTCGGCGGGAATCGAGGTCGAGCCCCGCAAGGCTGCCAAGTGAGTCTGAGTAGAGAAAGGTGCAGGCGCGAACAAGGTCATGCTCCGACTGGGTTTCAAGCTCATTGTCTCGAAGGGCGGCCCAAGGTCCGATTGATGAGATAGAACCTTGGGATGATTTGTGAATGGTAGTTTCGTCTGTTCCACTTCCGTCTGACCAGGTCGCGCGAATCCGCGCCTCCCCTGTGCTCGTGCCGGACTTCCGATTGCAATGAATGAAGTCGCGAAGCTCGAACTCCTCCTTTCCTCCGATGCGCCTCCCGATTTTCCCAGTGACGGCAAGCTCCAGTGCTTCAATTGTACTGGTTTTGCCTCTGCCGTTGGGACCTACGAGTAGAACGATCTCCGCATCGAAGTTCAGATCTATTGTTTCGCTGAAGCCCTTGAAGTTCTCGATCTCAAGTCTTGATATACGGCGACCGGTCATGGCGCTTTACCTGTGGGCAGGAGGATAGAGTCGAGTGCCCTTGTTGTCTCTGGCCATGACGTGGCGTTTGGCCAGTCGCCATGCTTCAGAAAAAGTTGAATGTCAGATTCGACCGGGGATCGGAATGGGTTGTTTTGGTGGGCACCCGAGGCAAGTACCCCGACTGCATAGGTCGGCAGATCTGAACTCTCTATTTTGTGCAGAAAAGCTTTTTCAGGGAACGGGGAGAACAGTTCAAACTTCTCCTTTAATGCTAGTTCGAATGATGCGAATTCTTGATTTAGATGGGGTAGTATTATGACTCGAAATTGACCGAGTTTGAAGCGTGCATCGGCAAGTTGCGATGCGAGGGTCTCTCCAGACTCTAGGGTGTCAGGAAGCGCAAGTATCAACAGGAGTCGATGCATCCCATAGTCGGACGCGGCACGCTGGAGAAGGTTTCCCAGTAGTCGGATGTCCCGAACAATGGGACTGGGGGTGTCTGTCTTTTGTGGATGTTCAATGGACGGCGCGTAGACGACGGCAAACAAAAGGTTCCCATCATCTCCCATGAGGCGGGGGGGGCAGCGAATGGTTCGCCCAGAGGGCTCCAGGAATCCTCCGGAACTTTCTATATTTGGCTGCCAAATGTCGACATGGGGTATTTTCTCGGCAGCAATCGTGAACACCGACCTGATGGCCAGTTCTAGTGGTATGTTCATCGGTTCTATGGGGCAGGGTGGCAGTACTTTCGCCATCCTTCGTCTGAATCCAGGAACGATTCGGGCGTTCTTGATAGGGTTTGGATGTTTGCCTGCGCTTGTGAAAGATCTACAGATGTCCCTCCGCCCCCGCGAATTGCCGCAAGATCACCGACAATATATATTTCTCGAACAACTCGCATTTCTCGATGCTCTTGTCCTGGCTTGATGTGCGCTGCGGTATCTTCTTCAGTGGGTGCAGGCGACTGTTCCGTAGCTTGAGACTGCTGGGATGGGCGCACCTTTACCCAAAGTTGTTGCCGAAAAGCTCCTGTGAGATTGCCTCGTCCCAAGCCTATGATGATGGAGTGATCGGGAATGGCGTTGAAGTTGTCTGCTGTCTCCTCGTCGTGTTCTAGCCGGCTAATGAGCCTGTCTATGTCCGATGTTACGAGAACGCGGCGAACGCCTTGGGCGGGCTCTTCAGTTATTAGTCGATAGCTAGATGGTGATTTCGAGGCGGCACTGCTGCCGGTATCCGTTCCCATCGCGCTATTGAGCGCTAGAGCCGTGGCTGAAGGCAGTTGCAGTACTCCATTTGGGTCGCGCTTCGCTGCGAGTGCAAGGAGCACAACGAACATTGGCTGCTTGATGGGTGAATCTAGGAACGGCCGGTATCCTGCCCGCCCCGGGTTTGAGGAGCGCAGAGCAAAGCAGGCAAACGCCCAAGGGCTTGACTCTTGTTCTGTTCGCGTAGGTGAGCGAAGCCTAAGCCAACTTGAGAACAAAGGAGGACTGCTGATTGAACCTGAAAATAGCGTGCTGCATATTTCTGCGAGAATTGTGCGAGGATTGCCCAAGGCACCTTGCAGATACGAATGCAGCGGACTTTCGCGGTTAAACCAACGCTCCGTTGCTAGACGGCAGATGCATCTTGTCGCAAGTGTCTCCAAAAAGAGATCGGCGGCTAGTCCCTCGGGAGGAGGTGTGCTTCCTAGATGTAGGTACTGGCTGTCATCCCCGAGAAAGGTGTTTTCGTATATGCTAGCAATGTGATCCAGCCTTGCCTGGTGGCTGTCGGTGGCTGGCGAGGCATGGGCGTCGCGGAACGCTCTTAGGAGTTGGTATTGGTAGAACGAAAGGTCGCGCTCGTATGCCGCAATAAACGGCGCGTTGTTATGGTCGTTCCACTGGCGCTCGTTATGTGTGGATTGTGCGTCTCGGTTTAGCCTTGAAGTGGCCTGCTCTTGGAACTCGCGAATCACTTGTACGGAGTGGTGCCGCACTATTGGGTCTGCATTCCCAAAGCCGATGAAGAGTAGAGTCTGCGATCTTACTCTGTCATTGAGAAGTTCTCTGGCCCAATGCTTGTCTCCCCAGCCTTGGAGTTGTTCTTCGGTTAGTACAATCTTGCGTGCGGCCTCTTGTTGTTTCTCAGGAGAGGTGTTGGGATTGACCGAGACACGGCGATAGGCGGTTGCGCATCCGTTTAGTTTGACAACCTTTACGAGGGATTGATGAGTTCCATCTTTTCTTGGTGTGGCAATGTGGGTTCTGTAGCTTTCTAGATCGCTGATGACTGGTGCTGGATCTGAAGGAAGCTTGTCATTGCCAAAGCTCTCGCGGATGGATGCCTCAACGAACTCGTCGTAATTTGTTCCGAGGACCTCCGTGATGAGACCCTCTCTTACGAGCGTCGCGAGATAATGATGTGCAGCCGTTGGTAGTCGCTGGCCCCAGTCTTCAAGGCGAAGGACTTCGCAGGTGCCTACTGGTGTCAAAATAGACCAGCAAAGTTCTGCGACTTCGCCAAGAGATGGAGTCTTGGGATTTGTTTTACCTTTCTTGTCTGGATTGTTGTCTATTATTCTTTGGCCGTTGTCGTCCAGTTTGGCACAGTCAAGACCTAGTCTTCGGAGGTTCTGTTGCCAAGTTGAGACTGGGCTTGAACCTGTGGGGAGGTGCTTGAATAACGCTTGTGCGAGGTTGGCTGCGATTTCAGTTGCCTTGATCGTTGGCGCACTGGCTTGGTGTTCTGGCCTGGGAGGCGCATAGAGGCTAATTCCAGCGCCAAGGAACGGAACACATAGGCCATCCATGATTCGCCGACACAGTCTGTCGAGTCTGCTTTCGAGACTGTCGCTATTGGAGATGGCTGAGGTCTGAGGTCTTTGGGGCTCTACACCCTCAATATTAACTGAAAGTGCACTTGCTTCGGACATGACGGTGGAGAGTACTCAGCCAGTCGGGCTGGCGCTAGCGACAGGTACCTTTCGAAGTAGTCCCTTGTGGGCAGTGCAAGCCAACTATGTGGGTGGGTCGTGACAGCCCCCGGGTGGGTTTAAGTCATAAGGGTCAGAGTCGCATTGGGGCCTCTAAAGGTGACCTGCCGCGTAGTGGGATGCGCGATCGACAGGCACTAGTTCCTATTTGGCTTGATTGCGCGAGCCTGTGACATTGGCGCGCTCGTAGTGCGCGTTGGCTGGAAAGGCTTCATCGCAGCGTGTCCAGATCCGCCGCGATGTCGCGCGCGCGTCCCCGACCTTGACGCCCAGGGCGATGTTGTTGTCGCGAGGGTCCAGCTCACCGGAGACGATGACGCCCGCCAAGCCGACCACGCCGGAGAGCACGGACACGTACTGCTTGCCGTCCGGACCTCGGAAGGTGATGGGCTGGCCGATGATTCCGCTGCCCATCTTGAACTCCTACAGCGCCTGGCCCGTGCGTACGTGCACCGCGTTGAGTCAGCCGTCCATCGTTCCGTAGAAGGCCACGTCGTCGGCCGTCACCACGACGCCGCTCCACACCGGGAACTTCTCCGGGATGCCGAAGACCTTCTTGCCGGCGGCCACGTCCCAGCCTATGAACTCGCCCCGGTTTCCTCCTGGCCCCGCGTCCATCTTCACGTTCATGCCGACATACGGCGTGTCGCGATGTAGTTGGCCTCATCGCCCTGCGCGTCCTGGCACAGGTTGTCGCTGGGGATGTAGCGCATCCCCGTCTCCGGGTTGAATGCGGAGGGCGACCAGTCCTTGGACCCCGGCGACGCGGGGCAGATGCCGCGCACCGTCTTGTCGAAGCCCGTCTCCATGCCCTTTACCGGCTGCAGGCTGCCCATCTTCAGGTCTACGCCGGTGTTGGTAGTGATGTGGCCGAGGGGCGTGGCGGACAACACCTGCCCCGTCGTGCGGTCCAGCACGTAGACGTAGCCAGTGCGCCCGGGATGGATGAGCACCTGGCGCGGCTTCCCGTTCACGGTGAGGACCGCGACGATGGACTCGTGGATGCCGTCGTGGTCGTACATGTCGTGAGGGCTCCACTGGTAGAATCAGACGGTCTCTCCCACGGAAGGGACGGGGAGCGGAGGCCATGCTCCGGCTCTACCCGAGCCGTCGTACCCATGAAACACGAACGGCGGTGAAGCGACCGGAAGGCCACTCCACCGCCGCCGTTCACGGCCAGGAGGCCGTGGGGAACTACGCCGCGGCCATGCCACCGTTGGAGGCGGCCGGGCCCTGGTACTGCGCGTCGCCGAAGCCGAGGATGGCGTAGAAGACCGGGCCGAGCAGCGCCAGACCGATGCCGAAGCCCGTGCCCTTCCCGAAGGACTTCGCCATGTCGATGCTGATGATGAACAGCGCGATGAAGTTCACGCAGGGCAGCAGCGCCAGCACCACCCACCACGCCGGACGGCCGACAATCTGGGTCAGCACGTAGATGTTGTAGAAGGGCACGATGGCCGCCCACCCAGGCTGGCCAGCCTTGGCGAACGTCTTCCACATGCCGGCGACGATGAAACCGATGAAGGCCAGGTAGAAGAGCCAGAACACCAGCCCCGGGCCCTCCGCCTGCTGGTTCTGCATCTGCTGCATCATCTCAAGCTGCTGCTCATCCATGACTTCCCCCTCGGAAGTGTTGGGACCCATCCGAGTAGGCGGGTCCACGTTCACTCCAGAACAAAGGCGAAGTCGGGGGGAGAAAGCAAATTCCTTCCCCACTGTCGCCGCGGGCCGCTCAGGCCTTCAGCGTCTCCGGAACCTGCCAGTCCGGCTTCAGTCGCTGGATGACCTTCACGAAATTCTCTTTGTCCTGGGCTTTCTCCAGGGCGGCTTCCGGAAGGATGACGTCGTCCTTCACCAGCCGCTCCAGGTGCATGTCCAGGGTCTGCATGCCCTGGTTCTGGCCGGCCTGCATCTTGGAGGCGATCTGGAACACCTTGCCCTCGCGGATCATCGCGGCCATGGCGGGGCTGCCCACCAGGATTTCGAGCGCGGCGACGCGGCCCTTGCCGTCCGCGGTCTTGATGAGCTGCTGCGCGACGATGCCAGCCAGCGACTCCGCGAGCATGCCGCGCACCTGGCCCTGCTCGTCCGCGGGGAAGGAGTTGATGATGCGGTCGATGGTGGCGGGGGCGCTGTTGGTGTGCACCGTGGCGAAGACGAGCACGCCGAAGCTGGCCAGCTGGAGCGCCAGCTTCATCGTCTCGTTGGTGCGCAGCTCGCCGATGAGGATGACGTTGGGGTCCTCACGGCCAGCGGAGCGGATGGCGGTGGCGAAGCTGGAGGCGTGCGGGCCCACCTCGCGGTGGGTGACCTGGGACTTGAGCGATTCGTGCACGAACTCCACCGGGTCCTCGACGGTGAGCACGTGCGCCGGGCGCGTCTTGTTGATGTGGTTGATCATCCCGGCGAGCGTCGTGGACTTGCCTGAGCCCGTGGGGCCTGTCACCAGCACCAGCCCGCTGCGGCGGTCCGCCATCTTGCGCACCACCTCCGGCGTCTTCAGTTCCTCCAGCGACAGCACCTTGCTGGGGATGGTGCGGAACACGGCGCCAATGCCGGTCATCCGGTAGAAGTAGTTGGCGCGGAAGCGGGCCTTGGTGCCGTAGCCGTAGGCGAAGTCCAGGTCCAGCTCCTCGGTGATCTGCCGCTTCTGTTCGGGCGAGCAGATTTCAAAGAGCAGCGACTCCAGCTCGCCGGTGGTGAGGGCTTCTTCGCGCAGGGGCACGAGCTCGCCGCGGATGCGGCCCAGGGGCGGGTAGCCCACGCCCAGGTGCAGGTCGCTGCCCTTCTTGTCGAGCAGGATGTCGAACCAGGTGGCGATGCGAGGGGTGTCCGTCATGTCAGGCGCCCTTCTTGCCAAGCAGTGAGCCCACCTTGGACAGCATCCGCGCGCCCTCCTGGGCGCTGGCGGGCGGGGGCACGGTGGGAGCGGCGCCGGGGCGCTTGCCCGTCACCATGGCTTCGATTTCGTCCGGGTTCTCCGCGAAGCCCTTCACCGTCTCCAGCGTCGCCTTGCCGGAGCGCGCCAGGTCCGCGAGCGAGTCCTCGAAGCGGACGATGCCCAGCGACTTGCCGCGCTGCTGGAGGGAGGGGATTTGATACGTCTTGTTGTCGCGGATGAGGTTGCCCAGGGCCACGGAGCCGGTGAGCACCTCGGCGGCGGCGACCAGGGACTTGCCGTCCGCGGCAGGCATCAGCCGCTGGCTGACGATGAGGCGCAGGCCGCTGGAGAGCGACAGCCGCACCTGCTGCTGGTCTCCCGGTGGGAAGAGGTCGATGAGCCGGTCGATGGTCTTCGCCGCGCTGGGCGTGTTCATGGTGCTGATGAGCAGGTGGCCCGTTTCGCTGGCGGCGAGCGCCATGCGCACGGTCTCCGTGTCGCGCAGCTCGCCCACGACGATGACGTCCGGATCCTCGCGGAGGCTGCCCTTGAGGGCGCTGGCGAAGGTGCGGGTGCTGGTGCCCACCTCGCGCTGGCTGATGAGGGCGCGCTTGCGCGGGTGCACGTACTCCACCGGGTCCTCCACGGTGAGCACGTGGTGCGTGGTTTCGCGGTTGATGATGTCCACCAGCGCCGCGAGCGTGCTCGTCTTGCCGTGGCCGGACGGGCCGGTGAGCACGATGAGGCCCTGGTGGTGGTGCGTGGCCTTGGCGATGTCCGAGGGCAGGCCCAGCGACTCCAGGGTGGGGATTTCGCGGGAGATGACGCGGAAGGTGCCCTTGAGGCCCGTGCGCTGGCGGCACACGTTGACGCGGAAGCGGCCGGTGTCCTCGGAGTCCAGCGCGAAGTCCACGCTGCCGTCCTTCTCCAGCACGTGCCGCAGCCGCTCCGGGATGATGGGGAGCAAGAGCCGCTCCACCGTCTCCGGAGACAGCGGCGTGTCCTGCGGCAGCAGCTCTCCGGCCAGGCGCAGCAGCGGAGGCCGTCCGGCCACCAGGTGCAGGTCGCTGGCGTTCATGCTGCGAGCCTGCTCCAGCAGCACGGTCAGGTCGCGGCCCGGAGCGGAGGTCGAGCGCGCGATGGGGATGACCCGCGCGGAAGGATTCGCGCTGGCGGAGGAGTGGGCCGGAGCGCCCGCATGGGCCGCCGCACCTGAATGAGCCGCCGCACCCGCGTGAGCCGCGGAGGCCCCCGCGTGGGAGGCCGCGCCGCCAGGAGCTCCGCGCGCGGCGGCTCCCGCACCCATGCCACCCGGCTGCGCGGCTCGCGCGTCCATGCCCCCTGGCTGAGCGGCTCTCGCGTCCATGCCACCAGACTGCGCGGCTCTCGCGTCCACGGACGCGGAGACCGCGGGCACTCCCGCGTAGGGCGTGCGCGTGGGAGCCTGCGCGGACACGGTCGGCACTCCCGCGTAGGGCGTGCGCGTGGGCGCGGCGGGCGCCGCTGGAGCTGCCGCGGCTGCTGGAGCCGCCGCGGCCGCCGCGCCTTCCGCGCCTCGCGTGAGGCGCACGTTCATCAACTCGCCCCGGCGCACCGCCGCGATGTTGAGGGAGCCCAGTCCGGTGGCGTTCACCGTCCACTGTACCGGCGTCTCCGACACCGACGACGCGCGGGCCATGCCCACCATCGCCTGGAGGGCCTTCACGAGCTCATCGGTGGAGAGGGCGCCTGGATCAATGGGCTCGTAGCCGTTGGCGCCGCGCACCATCGGAGGACGGCCGCTGGCCAGGGCCAGCTCGGTGATTCCAGGACGCGATAGATGACGCAGCAGTTCCGCGAGCGGTTTCATTCAGGGGGAAGCCCCACCGCTGCCGTGCGTCAGGCCCGGCGGGGTGGAAACTCCCGCGAGGATAGTCGACCGCCACGCTCCAGGTCACCCTGGGGGCATGGCCCCAAACGCACGACGGGAGCGGCCGTGCGAAGGCCCCTCCCGTCGGGTCCAACCGATTGCGTTGGGGTGCTGCGGACTACAGCTCGCGCGACATCAGGAGCCGCAGCTTGCCGGACTTCTTGGAGACCACCGTGGCCACCGTGGTGAAGCCCGCCTTGCGGTAGAAGCCCACCGCCGGCGCGTTCGCGGGGTCCACGCGCAGCGCGATGGTCTTGCGGTACATGTCACGCGCCGCGTCCAGCGCCTTGTCCAGCAGCATGGCGCCCACGCCGTGGCGCCGCAGCTCCGGCTTCACCACGATGTTGCGCAGGTAGGCCGCGCCCGGCACCGGACCGTCGCGCTCCACCGTCACGTAGCCCACCACCTGGCCCTGGATCCGCGCCACGTGGAGGAAGGGCTTCAGCTGCGTGAGGGCCTTGAGGCTCTCCTCCTGCGACTCACCCCGCCCCTTCCAGGGCTCGGAGTTGGAGCGCAGGGCCGACACCGTCGTCAGGTCCTCGTCGGTGGGCGGACCGAATTTGACCCCGTTCACCAGATCGTTGGGGAGCGTTGCTCCTTCCAGCACCAGCGTGGGGGCCGCCACCTCGACGCCAGGGTCCACCTGCTTCATCGTCATCGCCTTGCTCCTCCGTCGCGTCTGCGATCCTAACCGGTCCCCCCGTACCCATGCACGCGATCATTCCGCGCGCATTGTTCTGTTTTCCGTGTGGGGAGACGTCCTCCTCCCAGGCGGGAAGCAGGAGCCTCTCGAAACGTTGCCCGCGGGCGCGTCATTCCGGGAAGACATGTCCCGCTCCGCTGTCTGGACTGCGAGCGGCCTTCCGCGCGGGGCGTGAGGCCATTATAAAACCCCTGTCCGGGTCCCCCTCGGTCCGAGTTCCGCCCCTTGCAACTCAACCACGCCCAGCGCGAGCTGACGCTCAAGATCGTCTATTACGGCCCCGGGTTGAGCGGGAAGACGACGAACTTGCGCAAGCTGCACGCGCGAGCGCGGCCGGACGTGCGAGGGCGCCTCCTGTCGGTGGATACCCACGACGACCGGACGCTCTTCTTCGACTTGCTGCCCGTCTTCTTCTCCACCTCCACGGGCTTCAAGGTGAAGGTGAAGCTCTTCACCGTGCCCGGACAGGTCATCCACAACGCCACGCGGCGGGTGGTGCTCCAGGGCGCGGACGCGGTGGTCTTCATCGCGGACAGCCGCAGGGGCGCGGCGCAGGAGAACAACGCCTACTGGCGCAACCTGCAGGAGAACCTGCGGGAGATGGAGCTGGACCCCACGCAGGTGCCGGTGGTCATCCAGTTCAACAAGCGCGACCTGCCCGACAGCCTCACGGACGAGGAGCTGGCGGAGGTTCAGCGCCGGGGCAGCCAGCCGGTGGTGGGCTCCGTGGCCGTGCGAGGCGAGGGCGTGGTGGAGACCTTCCACGCCGTGGTGCAGACGGCCTGGCGCGCGCTGGAGGGCCGGGCGCAGCTGTCGCGCAACGTGGGCCTGAGCGAGGAAGAGTTCCTGGGGCAGATCTTCCGTCACATCGACCTGAGCGGCACGGCGCTGGAGGGGCGGTACGGCCCCGGCGCCATGCCTGGCGGCAGGGAGAGCGGGAGGGCGCCATGAACGGCACGTCAGGCGGCGGGCCCCGGAACACCGCGAGCGCACCCCGGCGCGAGTCCGCGCTCCAGCGGCGGCTGTCGCTGGGGGACCTGCTGGACCTGCCGTCCTTCACGGAGGTGGTGAAGGGCTTCAGCGACCTGTACCGCGTGGGCATCAAGGTGCTGGACACGCGCGGCAACAAGCTGGCGGACGTGAAGGTGGGCCACGGCGACTTCTGCGCCTACGTCTTCTCCTTCCCGGACGGCCGCCACGCGTGCACCGCCATGGTGGGCCGGGTGAAGGACGGCCCCGTGCTGCCGGAGGCCGGCGGGCGCGTGGCGGACGGAGACGTCTCCGAAGCGGCGGGCCTCATCGCGCTCACCTGCTTCACCGGCCTGCGCTACGTGGTGATGCCGGTGCGCTGGGACGGCGACCTGCTGGGCCGGGTCATCCTGGGGCCCTTCACGCCGGAGGAGCTGACGGACTTCCCGGAGACGCTCACCAGCATCCATGGCCTGGACCTGGAGCGCGCGCAGGAGCTGCTGGGCCGCGTGCGCCGCGTGCCGGAGCGCACCGCCGCGCAGGTGCTGGGCCACTTCGGCCAGGTGCTGGGCGCGCTCGTGGCCAGCGGGCAGAAGGCGTACCTGGCCACGCACCTGCATCTGGAGTCCACGCTGGAGGTGCACCGCGAGCTGGAGGCGCAGAACGCGCGGCTGCTCCAGGCGAACGCGCGGCTCAAGGAGCTGGACCGGCTGAAGTCCACCTTCCTGGGCACGGTGAGCCACGAGCTGCGCACGCCGCTCGCGTCCATCCTGGGCTACTCGGAGATGATGGCGGAGGGGCTGGCGGGGCCGCTCAACCCGGAGCAGCTCCAGTACGTGCGCACCATCGTGGAGAAGGGCGAGACGCTCCTCTCGATGATCTCCTCGCTGCTGGACCTGAGCCAGATTGAAGCCGGGCGCCTGCGCCTGTCCATGGCGCCGGTGGACCCGGGCTACATCATCCAGACGGCGGTCTCCAGCGTGCTGCCGCAGGCGCAGCGCAAGGGCCTGGAGCTGGAGGTGCGGCTGCCGCACACGCCGCAGCCCCGGCTGGCGGGGGACCTGGACAAGCTGCGCCAGGTGGTGGTGAACCTGCTGGCCAACGCGGTGAAGTTCACGCCCGCGGGCGGCCGGGTGAAGGTGACGCTGTCGGACGCGGCGATGCAGCAGGAGCTGGGCGTGCCCGGCTACCGCATCAGCGTGGAGGACACCGGCGTGGGCATCCGCGCCGAGGAGTTCGAGCGCATCTTCCAGAGCTTCTACCAGGTGGACGGCAGCTCCACGCGCGAGTTCGGCGGCGCGGGGCTGGGCCTGGCCATCGTGAAGAGCCTGGTGGAGGGACACGGCGGCCGGGTGCGCGTGGAGAGCGAGTTCGGCCACGGCTCGCGCTTCATCGTCCAGCTGCCGCTGCACCCGCCCATGCAGGGCGGGCTGACCGCCGCGCCGCCCATGCCGGAGCCAGACCGCTTCTAGCGGTCGTCGTGGGGCTTGAACAGGCCCGCGCCTCCGGCGGGCGCCGGCAGGAACGTGGGCAGTCGCGTCTGCACGAAAGCGCCCACGAGCCCCAGCAGCATCACCACACCCAGCGCGCGGCCCAGCCGCAGCGTGAGCGACCGCTGCGCCGACACGCGCGCCACGAGGATGAAGTTGATGGCGGCGCTGGCGAGCGACGCGATGATGGCGCCCACTCCTGCCGTCGTGGGGGAGATGGTGCCGTTGGCGCACAGCGACGCGGCGGACGCCACCGCGGACGCGCTGGACACCAGTCCGCCCACGGCGCTCACCGCGTAGAAGCCCCAGCGGCCCATCAGCGTCTGGCCCACGGTACCCACCACCTGGAGCGCCAGGAAGATGAGGCCGAACTTCAGCGCGGACGGCAGCGAGAAGGGCGACTTCAGGGGCAGGGCGGGAGGCTCGGCGCCGGGCGTGACCTCCACGCGCGAGCGCACCAGCGCCAGGCCCATGCTGGACAGGAGGATGAGGACCAGCGGGATGACGGAGTCCACCAGCGCGCGCAAGGAGAGCAGCCCCAGCAGCACGGCGTTGCGCAGCGCCATGGCGGCGGTGGCCAGCATCACGCCCCGGTAGGCCACGTCGAGCAGGCGTCCGGACGTCTCGCGCACGCGGTTGGCCAGCTCCGCCACGGTGACGGTGCTGTTGACGAGCCCGCCCAGGAACCCCGTCACCTCCACGCCTTGCGTGCCGAACATCTTCCACAGCAGGTAGTTCACGAAGCCGATGGCCGCGATGAGGATGACGGTCACCCACGCGGCGCGCGGCTCGATGAGGCCCCACGGGTCCACCGGCTGCGCGGGCAGCACCGGGTAGATGGCGAAGGCGAGGATGGCGAGCAGGATGGCGCTGCGCAGCTCCTCTGCGGTGATTTTGTGGCTGAAGGTGGCCATCCGCTCCTTCCATGCGAGCAGGCCCGCCGTCGTCACGCCCACCGCCGCGGGCGTCACCGTATGGCCCAGGCCGCACAGCACGCCGGTGAAGCCCGTGACGAGCAGCGCGGCGGACGTGGTCAGCTCCGCGCCGCCGTCGGTGCGCAGGGACTGCCAGTTGAGGAAGCACAACAGCACGCCCAGCAGCGCGAGGCTCAGCAGCGCGAAGTTCGGGCCCAACAGGCCGCCCATGCAGCCCAGCAGCGCCGCGAAGCCGAACGTGCGCAGGCCGGCCTCCTTGCCACGCCACTCGCGCTCCAGCCCGACGAACAGGCCCACCGCGAGCGCGAGCATCAGTCGCATCATCGTCTGCAGCGGTGGCCAGGAAACGACGGGGGGAAGACCTTCCATCATGCGAAAACCTCTCTTGGACCGTCATGCGCGCGTGCCGGGCGGACGTCAACGCCGCAGCCCGTCACCTGCAAGGGGTCCACGTCAGGTGAGAGCGCGGGGGCCTTCGGGAGCGGGGCCGCCGCTGACGACGTGCAGTCGCTCCCAACCCTGGCGCGCGAGGAGTGGATGCAGCCTGGACCGCAGCGCCGCCTGCAGCGCCTTCGCTCCGGCCTCGTCCTTCAGCGACAGCGCGGGCAGCGACCAGCGCTCCCGCACGCGCGCATCCATGCCTGGGGCATGGCCCGCGACGTCGATGAGAACGTAGTGCGACGCGGGCACATTCCGGTCGCGCAGGGGCGCGGCGCGCAGGTTCGCCTCCCGCATCAGCGCCTCCACGGCGGGCGGCGGTCCGTCATCCAGCCCCGAGCCCGGCGGCGGCGCCACCACCGCGCGCGCCCGGTCCGGATGCGCCAGCGTGTTGAAGAGGGCAGCGGCCAGATGGGCGGGCCCTGCGTTCGAGCACTCGAAGACGACGGTCTCCACGGGCGTGGCGGCAGGCTTCGGCGTGCCGCCCAGCAGCCACCGGAAGAGGAACACCGCCAGCGCCGCGCCCAACAGCTGCGCCGCGACGAAGGACTCCACCTCCCACGGGCTCATCACGCCCACGTGGGCGCTGGCCGCGCGCGCCAGCACCAGCGCCGGGTTCGCCAGCGAGCGCGAGTCCGTGAACCACACCGTCGCGGCCACGTACCCCGCGATGGCCAGCGGCGTCGCCGACGGACGCGTGCGCACGCAGCCGCGCACCACCACCAGCAGCCCGAACGTGGCCACCATCTCCGTGAGGAACCGCGCCCCGTCCGCCGCGGGCATCCTCGCGGTGAGCAGCAGCGGCTCATTGCACATGCGGTGCGCGACGAGCCGACCCACCAGGCTGCCGGTCAGTTGCGCCAGTGCGTACAGCGGCACCTCACGCCAGGGCATGCGGTCCCCCAGCGCGTCCGCGAAGGTGAGCGCCGGATTCAGATGCGCGCCCGACAGCGGCCGCAGCACCCACAAGAGGCACGCCAGCACCGCGCCGCAGGAGAGGGACATGAAGAGGCGTCCCTCGGTGGCGCTCGCGCCCAGGTGCTCCGCGACGTGGTGCGACCCCTCCAGCGCCACCACCAGCAGCCCGCAGCCCAGCGCTTCCGTCACCAGCCGGCGGCGCAGGTCCATGGCTGTGGCGGAAGAAGGCACTCCTCAGTCCTATGCCTGGGCGGTCCGACACCGTCAACGCCACGTGCCCCCATCCCGCCCGCCCGTTCGCC
>NZ_RAWN01000184.1:0-18530 GCF_003668895.1 Corallococcus sp. AB045 | reverse complement strand
AAGCCACCGCGAGCGGAATTGTTTTGCATTTCCGCCCGGCGTTTTCCGCAAACCCCCTGGAATGACAGGGCCTTGCAGGGGCCCTGGCGCTCCTATTTCCCCAGGATGCCGCCGAGCATTCCGCCCAGCCCACCGCCGCCCTGGGGGCCGCCGCCACCGGAGCCGCCCGCGAGCATGGGCATCACGGCGAGGATCTTCCCCACCAGGCCCGGGTCCAGGCGGGACTTGAGGAAGTTGAGGAGCAGGGGGGCGACCAGGGTGGCCTTGCTCGTGTCCAGGTTGAAGCGCTGGAGGATGGCCACCACGCCGGCGATCTCTCCCGCGTGAGCCGCCGCGCCGCCCAGGGCGCCCATGAGGCCGCCACCGCCACCACCGCCACCACCGAGCATTCCGCCCAGGGCGCCCATGAGGCCGCCGCCGTCGCCCGCCGGGGATTGCGCCTGCTGCTGCCAGCCCTGCATCTCCGGGATGGCCTGGTCCATCTGCCGGGCCGCGTCCGGGCCGACCTTCTCCTGCACCGTGCCCTGCACCAGCTTCAGGAGCGAACCCGCGAGCCCCTGTGCCTGCGTGCCATCCACTCCAAGCTGCTGCGAGAGCTGTCCAATGAGGTCCATGCGCCGCGCTCCTTCACGTGAGTCCCAAGTGGGGGGCGGCGGTTGTAGCGGGCCGGGCCGGGGCGCTGGCCGGAAAACCGGCGCGAGCGTTGGTCGGCGGACGCCCGGAGGGGGCCCTACAGTCGGGTGAAGGACCAGCTCAGCGCGCGGCCGCCCTCGTAGGGCATGACGCCGTGGAAGGGGCGCGGGTCCTCGTCGAACACGAGCGGCAGGAAGTGCCGGTCTCCGTCCCACAGCGACAGGGACAGGATGGAGGACACGGGGACCCAGGACAGGGAGCCCTCGGGGTTCTTCTCCAGGGGTGTGCCCTCGAAGGCGTCGATGCGGAAGATGAAGCCCAGCCAGTCCTCGCCGTGCTTGCCGAAGCCGGGCCAGGACAGGGTGCCGCGCAGGACCATGCGGGTGCACTCGATGCCGGCCTCCTCGCGAATCTCGCGGCGCATGCACGCGGCGATGTCCTCGTCGCGCTCCATCTTGCCGCCCAGGCCGTTGTACTTGCCGTAGTGGGCGTCCTCCGGACGCGCGTTCCGGTGGATGAGCAGCACCTGCTGGCCGTCCGGCGACATCACGTAGCCCAGCGTGGCGACGATGGGGGTGTAGGGCATGGGCCCGGTTCGTCGCCTGATTCGGGCAGGGCGTCAAGCGGCGCGCGCCGTCTCAATAATTCCAGGCGGTGCAGTCGGTCGTCGTGCGCGTGACGAACTCCGCCAGCGTGCGCAGGTTCCGCACGAACGTGCTCGTGTCGAGGTAGTCACCCGGCGTGGCGCCACTGCGCGGGCCGCCCGGGCTGTACGGGGTGATCCACCGCTCGTTGTTCACGGCCGCGTCGACCGCCTGGGCCGTGTCGGCGCGCAGCTGCTGGCACGAGCGCTTCATCACGGTCGTGTCGGTCGCCAGCCGGTCGTACTCCGCGCGGATGGCTGCGAGCTGCGACGGAACCTCCCAGCCGTAGTTCTGGTACGTCGGCGGCGCGGTCGAGAACCGCACCGGGTAGCCGCCAGCCTTCACCGTGTAGAAGCCGATGTTCGACGGTGAGGTGTCATCGAGCTCGATGTAGCGGGAGAGAAGGGTGTCATTGACGTAATCCACGCTCTCCAGGTACGCGAGCGCGGTGCCGACCGCGGCGCGGTTCGCCGGGACGCCCGGGTCGAGCTGGTAGAGGCGCAAGAGCGCCCACATGACGTCCTGGCTCTCCTGGCCGGCAATCGCTGGCGCCTCCCAGCTGCGCGCCCAGCGCGGCTGCATCTGGAGGTCATATTGCTGCGCCCAGGCAGGCTGGGGCTGCGGCATCTGCGCACGGCGGAGGAAGTCACCAAAAGCGGTGCGCATGGACTGATACGTCGCGGCCTGCGAGGGATAGAGCTCCTTCGCCCAATACAGCATCTCCACGAAGGACGTCGCCAGGTTGTCGTTCAGCGTCGGGTCATCCCAGTACTCGTTCGTGTAGGAGTTCGCGTAGCAGTTCGCGAGGCCGCACGAGGTGCCAATGGACGGCGGGTAGCTCGCGGAGAGCGCGGGCCGCGCGGCGACGGGGCCGGCGAACCCCTGGGGAAAGCCGCCGTTCGTGGGGAACTGCGAGGTCTCCACCCGCGCGCGGGCGTACGCGGAGGAGCCGGAGATGGCCGTGTTCGCGAACCCGAGGAGCTGGTCGGTGCGCATCATCGCGATGAGCGCGTTCTGCGTGACCTGGTCGTCGTAGACCGTCATCGTACAGCCGCCACAGCCGCAGCTCGCCGTGGTGTTGAGGTAGCAGGCCCTGAGGAGCGGCGTCGGCTTGAAGTCCGCGTAGAGGCGCCAGCCCCCGGACTTCACCTGCCCGTGGCGCAGCGCCATCGCCGCGTCCAGTGCATAGGTCTTGAGCGCCGGAGTCGCCGGGTCCGCGAGGGCGGCTTCGACGAACGCGATGGTCACGTCCGACGTCCCGGGCGACTGGATCATGATCTGATCCTCGTCGAGCTGGATGTCGCCCCAGCGCTCGCTCAGGTTGGTGGCGTTGTGGTGCCACGCATAGCCGCCGTGGCGCGCGACGTTGTCATGGAAGTACTTCGCCGCGTTCCGCATGCGGCCCAGCGCCTTCTGCCGGAGCGGCGTCGTGGCCGCCTGTTCGGACTCACCGAACTCGACTCCCGGTGAAACACAAGCCAACGCGGAGAGGACAGGGAGGAGTGCGAGCGCGAGGTGCTTTTTCATGGGTGTGACTCGTAGCACACCCGGCTCGCACTCCTGGAGAGGGCCGAACCTAGAAGCAGGTACAGGCCGCCTTGTAACACTTGCCCAGGCGGAAGCCCTTCGCCACACAGCTGGCGTTGCACTCCTCGGCGTAGCACTCCACCTGCGACGCTTCCGCGGTCGCGGGCGTGGACAGCGCCAGCGTGGCGCCAAAGGAAACGAACGCACCCGCGCCCATCGCGAACAGCACCCGGCCCGCCTTCTTCAACGACGTCAACATGTGTGTCTCCCGGTGAGGATGTTTCGGCTCGAAGCATACATCAACCGGAAATCCACTTCAGTGCCGTAATCCCCGTGAGACATCGCTCCTGTTGAGAATGCGCAAGGAGGAGGGTGACAATGGGGACGTGCGGCTCCTGCTCCCCCTTCCATTCCTGCTCCAGGCCGGTTGTGCCACCGTCGACCTGCTGCGCGGACCGCATCGCTACACGCAGGAGGGACGGACGCGGTGGCGCGCTTCAGCTGTCCTGAGGCACAGCTCCGCGTCGTCCCCGAGCGAACCTCGGATTCAGTCTGCGACGGCACGCCTCCCAAGTTCTATGAGGTCGTGCGGGCCGAGGGCTGTGGACAGTGGCTCCACTACGGGGATGCCGAGGGCGGTTTGCTGCCCGTGGAGCGCGAAGTGGGAGATGCCTCCCTGAGCTCTCCCTGGCTCAACGACGGCGTCTACCTGCCCGCGTTTCCTTCGCATGCGCATACACCGGAAGAAGAGCTGCGCGTCCGTGAGCACGTGGTCACCCAACTCGATTGTCCCGTGGAAGCGCTCACCGTCAGCCGCCGCCTGATTGCCAGGGACCGCGTGGGGACGGACGGCCGGGGGTTCTCTCCCGGTCCAATCGAAGAGATCCTGGTCACGGGGTGTGGGAAGTACGGTCGCTACGCCGTGCACCGGGGGACGATTGTCTCATTGGAAGTCGACCGCCTTCCGTCAAAGCGCCTTGACCCATTGTCTGTGTGGGTGGACACGTTGCTGACTTCGCCCGTCGTCCCCTAGCTGAGCTGCACGCTCAGGGGGCGTGGCCCTTCGGGGTGGTCCCCGGGGTGAGCTTCCACAGGCGGCCGTTCGAATCGTCCGTGAGCAGGTAGAGCGCGCCCTCGGGTCCCTGGACCACCTCGCGGATCCGCGCGTTGCGCTCCGTGAGCAGGCGCTCCTCGCCGACCACGCGGTCGTCCTTCAGGACCAGCCGCACCAGCGCCTGGCTGGACAGGCCACCGATGAAGAAGTTCCCCTTCCACTCCGGGAAGAGCGCCCCCGAATAGATGGTGAGCCCCGAGGGCGAGATGACCGGATCCCAATAATAGACAGGCTGCTCCATGCCCGCGGCCTGCGTCGTCTTGTGGATGGGCTCGCCCGAGTACTCCTCGCCATAGCCAATCGTGGGCCAGCCGTAGTCCTTGCCGGCCTCCGGGCGGTTGAGCTCATCACCTCCGCGCGGCCCCATCTCGACAATCCAGAGCCGCTGCTGGGCGTCCAGGGCCGCGGAGAGGATGTTGCGGTGCCCGGAGGACCAGATCTCCGGCCGGGCGTCCTTCCTGCCCACGAAGGGATTGTCCTGGGGGATGGAGCCATCCGGGTTGATGCGGACGACCTTTCCGAAGTCGCTCTTGAGGTCCTGCGCCTGGACGCGGCCGGGAAGGATGGAGCGCTCGCCGAGCGTGACGAAGAGCTTCCCGTCCGGCGTGAAGACGAGCCGTCCGCCCGCGTGCAGCGTGGACTCGAGCGTGGGCTGCATGCGGAAGATGACCTGGAGCCCCTCGATGCGCGGCTTCGGGCCGTCCACCAGCTTCGCGCGCGCCACCGCGAGCCCGTTGCCGCCCTGCCTCGGCTCGTAATAGGTCCAGTAGATGAGCCCGCTCTTCGCGTAGTCGGGCCCCACCTCCACGTCGAGCAGCCCGCCCTGTCCCCGGCCGTCCACCTTGGGGAGGCCCGCCACCGGGGGGGACTTCTTGCCCGCGGCGGTGACGATGTAGAGCGAACCCGTGGGCTTCTCCGTGACGAGGAAGCGGCCGTCTGGCAGGAACGCGATGGCCCACGGCTTGTTGAAGCCCGAGGCGATCTCCGTCACCACGATGGGCGTGCGCGTCTTCACCGCCGGGGCGCGCGTCTGCTGCGGGAACGCGGGCTTGAACTCCGGGACGTTCGGGGGCGCGGTCTCCACGGGGGCTCCCGAAGGGATGTCTCCCTGTCGCGGCACGGACTGCTGGCTTTCACCCCCGCGCCCCGGGGCGAGGTTGCCTTCCTGTCGCGTGGGCGGCTGGGGCGTCTGGGCCCGGGCTTCGGGGACGGCGCCCAGCAGGAGGGAGGCGAGGAACGGGGTCACGAGTCCATGGCGCATGGGGTGACTCTCCGTCGGGACGGGCGGGACGTCACCCGTCGACGGACATGCGTTGAGCCTCTTCGTTACCTGGGTGAACAGTCGCGGCGCCGCCCACCGTGAAGTCGATCACCCGGTCCCACATCGCCTGGAATTGCGGCTCCTGGAAGTGGGAGCCCGACTTCAGCCAGCTGATGTGCTCCGGGGGCTGGTCGAAGTGGCCCATGACGTCCATGTGGTCCGCCGTCGCGACGTGGAGGACCTGTCCCCAGACCTGGGAGCGGCTCGGGACGACGCCATCGCTCCGGGACTCGAACCTCCTGCCGAGGACATCCTGGAGGGCCTGGGTCTGGTCCACCGTGAGCTCGGGAAGCTGGAGCTCCCGGGGCAGGGGCGCGCTCTTCGCATACAGGAAGGCGAAAAGTCCGTGCAGCAGCGCGTCCGGGGTGAGCAGCAGGTGGAGGGCCAGCCTGGGCGGCGGCGCGCCCGTGACGACGCAGCCGTAGCGCACGTCCTCCCGGTCCGCCGTGTCCGCGTTGAAGGCCCGCATGCTGACCGGCATGAGGTCCTGGATGAGCGCCTGGTTCTCGCCCACCTGGCTGAAGAACCGGATGAGGTCTTCGCGTTCGCTCTCGGAGAGGTCCGCCGTCAGCCGGACGATTTGATTGAAGAGGTTGGGCGGGAGCTTCGCCTCTTCGCTCCTCAGGACGAGCCAGTAGCACGCCTGCAGCGCGGCGGTCCGCAAGGGCATGGCCTTGCGGTGCAGGGTGAGGAAGGTGAAGAGCCACAGGTAGCGCAGCAGCGTCTTCCCCACGCCGCCCTGGTGGGAGAAGCTGGCCAGCGGGGTGCCGTGATGCGGTGTAGCGATGGTCACGACCGAGCGCACGCGCTTCACGAAGTCCGGAGCCCCCCGCGCCATTCGCGGTGAGACGACACTGCGCGCATCCAGCCCGCCCGTGGAGTGCCCGACCAGGTGAAGCTGCGCGTCGTCCTCGTTCGCGGTCCGTGCCATTTCCCGGAACACGTCCTGGGCACGCACCGCCAGCCCGGCGGTGGGGGCGGAGGCGATGGCGTGCACCCGCGCATCGATGCCTCGCTCCTTGAATCGCTGCTCGAGCAAACGGGGGACGTTCTGGAAGTAGGCGATGCGCTCCGTTTCCTTGTCACCCATCTGCGTAAAGCCAAAGAAGCCGGGGACCAGATAGACGCGGTGCCGGTGGGTCATGGGGCAATCCTAACGCGAGGACCGCCCCAGACGCCGGGGAGGGGTCAATGTGAAGTCCCGAACCCCTGTCCCGGAATGTCTGTCCGGACTACTGGGTGATGATGTCCGTGTACTCGCTGCCGCTGATGGAGTTGCGCCACTTGGAGGAGAAGCCCAGCGCGTGCTGCGGATTCACCACGTGCGGCGCGGCCACGCGCGCCACGTCCAGGCGGACAATCTCATTCTTGAACAGGTCCAGCACCATGCCGAACTGCGCCGCGGTCAGGTAGACGCGCTTGAGCATCTTGTCCGCCTTCTCCTGGCGGACGATCTCGTTGTTCTCGCTCTTGAGCGACTGGTAGAAGCCGCTCCAGGTGGAAGCGTCCATCGGGAACTGCCCATCCCGCCGCATCATGCAGCCCTCGTCCGAACGCGTGCCACAGTCGCGGTGAGAAGGCTCGGCGGCCATCGGCATCTCCGGCCGGGAGTCCATCCGGGGCTCCCGCCGGGTCTCCGTCGTTCGGGTCTCGCGGTGCTCGCTGTGGCTCTCCGACTCCGTCATTCCACCCGTCATCCGCACGTCCATCCGGGCGCCGCCGCCGCGCACCTTCACGGTGGTCGTCTCCTCACCATCCACGTTCGTCGTGGTCTTCATCTTGATGCGCGCGGAGGGCATGTCCTGATCTTCGATGTCCACCTGCATGTTGAACTCCGCGTCCTGCGCGAAGCTGGCGGACGAAACGAACAGGGACGAAACGAGCGCGGCACGGACGATGCGATTCATTGTGAAGACCTGGTGGGAAACGGGTTCGGTGCGGTCGGTACGCTCAAGCGTTCCCGCCGCCGTGCCATCTCCACGCACCGTCCGCGCATTTATTCACCTGAAACGCACGGCGCGGCTGAGCAGGCCTGGACTCATTGTTTGAGAAAAGCAGAGCCCCGGCGATCCACGCTGAACGCGGGATCGCCGAGGCTCGGTGCTGCGTTGGCTCAGTGCTGCCTTACTGGACGGCGCGGAGCGCGGGCGGCTCTTCCGCCAGCGACGTCAGGAGCCGGTCGCCCTCGGTCTCATCGATGGGCACGAAGCGGCCGAGGTCGTCGCGGTAGGCGTGGACCTGCGCCGCCCCGATGTCGAACCACCAGCCGTGCAGCCGCAGCGTCCCCGCCGCGAGCCTGTCGCGCACGATGGGGTAGGTCTTCAGGTGCTCCAACTGCTCGAGGACGTTCAGCTGGGAGAGGCGATCCGCGTCCGGCAGCCCCTCGCCCACCTGGGTGTTCCTCTCACGCAGCGCCTGGAGCGAGGGCGTTCCGTGCGCGAGCCACTTCTCGAGGTTCGGTGCGCCGTCCACGGTGCCACCGGCCAGGATGGCCTTCATCGCGCCGCAGCTCGAGTGTCCGCAGACCACGACGTCCTCGATGGGCAGGAAGCCCAGGGAGAACTCGATGGCCGCCGCCTCCCCGCGGTCCGCCGAGGGCTGTCCGCCCGGCTTGGCCGGCGGAACGAGGTTGCCCACGTTGCGCACGGTGAAGAGGTCGCCGGGGTCCGTGGAGACGAGAAGGTTCGGCACCACGCGGCTGTCCGAGCAGCTGATGAAGAGGCAGTCAGGGGACTGACCCTTCGCGAGCCGCGCGAAGGTCGCCCGGTACGAGGGCAGGGTGTGGCGCTGGAAATCGAGCAGGCCTCGGATGAGCTTCTTCACTGCACACCTCCGGGAGAAAGAGTCGAAACGTGATGAACGGGGGAGGAAGAGGATGAGGCGGCAGGCCCCGTGGCGGGCGCCACACGCGCGCTGCGCCGGGTCCAGACGTCCTCGAGCGGCTCCATTCTCACGGTGCCACCCGTCTTGCGATGCGTGTCAGCCCAGCTCTCGAGTGCTTCGAAGCCGGAGTGGTCGAGCGTGTTCACCGCCACGTCCACCTCAACCTTGGAGCCCGACGGAATCTTCGCGAGCGCCGTCGAAAGCTTCGGCACCCCGACGAACGTCAGCGCGCCGCTGATGCAGACCTGGTGGACGCCCTTGTCGGCGTGGATCTCCACGCGCACCTGGCCCAACTGCCACAGGAGCCGGAGGATGGCCGCGCCGAGTCCCAGACCGATGCCCGCGAGCAGGTTGATGCCCACCACACCGGCCACGGTGATGAGATAGACAGGCAGCTCACCCCGGTGCCGCAGCTCCCGGATGTGGGCGAGGTTCACGAGCTTCAGGCCCACGTGCACGAGCAGGCCCGCGAGCACCGTCAGGGGCACGTAGGCCGCGAGGCTCCCCAGCAGGGTGATGAAGGCCAGCATCCACACCGCGTGCAGGATCGCCGACCAGCGCGTCTTCGCGCCGGCGTTGATGTTCGCCGCGCTGCGCACGATGACGCCGGTGATGGGCAGACCGCCGAGCAGACCGGAGAAGGTGTTCGCCACACCCTGCGCGAGCAGCTCGCGATCCAGGTTCGCCCGCGGGCCCGTGTGGAGCTTGTCGGTCGCCACCGCGCTCAAGAGCGACTCGGCGCTCGCCACGAGCGCGAGTGAGAACACGGCCACGGCGAAGGCGCCCCACATGGAGCCTTCCGGAAGGGACGGCAGCTTGATGGCGGACAGCGCATCCGCCGCCAGCTGCACCCGGGCCACGTCCGCGTTCATCACCGCCGCGATCACGGTCCCACCCACGACCGCCACCAGCGGCCCAGGGACCTTCTTCAGCCGGCCGTTCGGCAGGAACCCCCACGCGATGAGGATTCCCAGCGTCAGCAGGCCCAGCAGCGTGGCCGCGCCATGGAGGTTGAGGATCTGCCCGGGCAGCTCCCGGATGTTGCTCCAGGCATTGCTCTGCGGAGAGCCACCCAGAACGATGTGGACCTGCCCCAGCACGATGAGAATGCCGATACCCGCGAGCATGCCGTGGATCACTGCCGGCGAGATGGCCAGCGCCGAACGCGCGACCTTCAGCCCGCCGAGCGCCACCTGCACGAGTCCCGCGGCGGCCACCGCCGCGCACGTCACGGCGAAGCCCAGCTGCTGGATGAAACCAAAGACCATCACCGCGAGGCCCGCCGCGGGGCCGCTCACCAGAAGCGGCACGCCACCCAGGAAGCCCACCACCAGGCCTCCCACGACGCCGGCAATGAGGCCCGCCATGATGGGCGCTCCAGAGGCGAGCGCGATGCCCATACAGAGGGGCAGGGCCACCAGGAACACCACCAGCGAAGCTGGCAAATCCGAAGCGAGAATCGCCTTCACCGAAGGCCTCGCCTCTGCTGCCTTTACATCCGAAGTCATTGCTTGAGCTCCCCTGTCAGCTGTCACGCCACACCAGGGCTTGGCGTGACATGGGGGGAGCTACGCAATCGTTGTGCCAGTCAGTTCCGGGCGCTTCCCGTCGAGGGCGGGCCGCCTCCGGACGGGGCGATGAAAGAATCTTGAAGCCCGCGGCCCGGGTGATGAACGAATTTTAAAGTCCTTCACTCCGAGGGCGGGTTCTCCTCCAGGCGGCGGAGGAAGGTCGGATAGGACAGGCCCAGTGCGCGGGCCGCCTCCATGCGCCTGCCCCCAAGCTGCTCGAGCACGTGCCGGACGTAGAGTCGCTCCACTTCATCGAGCGGCCGGGGTGGGCCTGACACGGAGAAGGCGTTGGGGTCGACCGGGGCCGGCGCGCCGCCTCCCTTGGCGAGCGACTGCAGCTCGAGCGCGGGCCCGCCCTCGAGCACGAGCGCCCGTTCGAGCACGTTGCGCAGCTCCCGGACATTGCCGGGGAAGGGATAGCTGACCAGGCGCTCCTCCGCGGCGGGGGAGAAGGGGACCGGGCGCCGGCCGAGCTCCGAGCAGAGCTCCAGCACGAGCGTCCGTGCGAGCGGCAGCACGTCCTCGCGACGCTCACGCAAAGGGGGCACGTCCACCCGGAACACGCCGAGCCGGAAGAGGAGGTCCTCGCGAAAGCGCCCGGCGGTGACCTCCGCTTCGAGGTCCTTGTTGGTGGCGGCGACAATCCGGGCGGTGCTCGTGAGCTCCGTCATGCCACCGAGTCGCCGGAAGGCCCCCTTGTCGAGAAAGGTGAGCAGCTTGGCCTGGAGCGCGAGCGGCAGCTCACCCACCTCGTCGAGAAAGAGCAGCCCATCGCTCGCGAGCTCCACGAGCCCGCGCCTGGCCGTCTTCGCATCCGTGAAGGCGCCGCGCTCGTGTCCGAAGAGCTCGCTCTCCATCATCGTGTCCGGAAGCGCGGCGCAGTTGATCTGCACGAAGGCCCCCTGCTTCTGGCGCAGGGCGTGGAGATGGCGGGCGAGCACCGCCTTCCCCGTTCCGGTCTCCCCGAGCAGCAGGACGGGACTTCGCGGAGTGGTGGCGATCCGCTCCAGCATCTGGAGGGTTCGCTGCATCGCCGGAGAGCGGGACTCCGCCATCCGATGCCGGCCTTCGAGGACGCTCTCGGCCTGGCGCAGCCGTTCCTGGAGCTGGAGGTCGCTGGCCGCGCGGCGCGCGCGCATCACCAGGTCGTCAATCTCGACCGGCTTGCTCAGGTAGTCGCGAGCACCCGCCCGGATGGCTTCGACAGCGCTCTCGATATCGCCGTGCGCGGTCACCATCAGCACGACGGTCGCCGGAAGCTGGGCACGCAGCTCGGGCAGGAAGACAAGCCCATCTCCGTCCGGCAGCCTTCGGTCCAGCACGACGAGGTCAGGCGCCTCGGCGGCGAGCGCGACGCGGGTCTCATGCAGCGAGCGCGCGACCCGGACGCGAAAGCCCTCCTGGCTCAGCATGGAGGCCGCGAGCGAGGAGAAGGTCCGGTCGTCATCAACGAGCAGCAGGGAGGTGCTCATGAGGCCATTTTCTCAAGTGGAAGACGAACCGTGAAGCGGCTGCCGCCGGGCACGCGGGTATAGGAGACGCTTCCTCCATCATGCGCGCGGATGGCCGTGCGCACCATCGGAAGCCCGAGCCCGATCCCCTTCGACCGGCCCACCGCGAAGGGCTCCCAGAGCCGGGGCTCGAAGGCCAGGGGCACTCCGCCTGCGTTGTCCTCCACGACGAGCACCACCGCCATGCCTTCGCGGAGGAGCTGGACCTCGACGCGAGGCGTGGGCTGCTGGCCTGTATCATGAGCCACGGCGCCGGCTTCGACGGCGTTGCGGATGAGATTGTCGACAGCGGAGACCAGCAGCGTCGGGTCCCCCTTCACGAAGAGCCCCTCCTGCAGTGTTGTCTCGATGGTGACATCCGCTGCTTCCGGCAGGAGCTTCACGGCTTGGAGCGCGTCCTGGACGAGCAGGTGCATCTCGCAGCTGCGCCGCTGCGTGGACTGGGGGGAGGCAAAGCTCAGCAATGAGCGGGCGAGGTGGCCGAGCCGGTCCGCCTGGGAACGCAGCGCCTGGACGGGCAAGGTCGTCTCCCCTCCCTTCGCGCGAATCATGCTGAGCGCGGCCTGCATGCTGTTGAGCGCGTTCTTCACCTCGTGGGCGATGAGCGAGGAGGCCGTGCCGAGCGCCGCCATCGTCTCCTGGCGCCGCAATTGTTCTTCGGCTGCCATCAGCGAACGGTAGGAGCGACGCAGGAGCACCGTGAAGAGGAGGAGCACGCCGCCGAGCAGCGCGGTGTGGAAGCCGAGCTGGCCGAGGTAGCGGCGCTTGAGCAGCTCGCGGTCCCTCGCCTCGTCCTCGAGCACGGCGAGCAGCATCTCTGTTCCGGGAACGAGCGCCGCCGCGCCGAGCAGCCGCGTGCCTCCGAGCGTGATGGCTCCGGGAGCATCCACCAGCGGGCGGAGGCGTGTGGCGAGCTCCGGCTGGCGCAGCAGGGGCGGGGGCGTTGCCGGCAGGAGGAGCCGGCCGCGCTCGCCGAGCAGGGCGACCATGGACTCGTTCGCCCCGCGATGGGGCGGTAGCAGCTCGCTCGCCGTCGCGAGCTCGCCCACGAGGAGGCCCACGACACGCTCGTCGCGCACGATGGGGACCGCGACCGCGACGAGCCCTCCACCTTCCTCGTCCAGCAGTCCGACCGAAGCGGCCCGCTTTTCCATCATCCGCCGGAACCACGGGCGCGAGGTGAGCGGTGTGCGCCCGAGCGGCATGTTCACCGGGTCGCTCCAGATGCGCTGGCCGCTCGATGACAGCAGCGCGACTCCGGCCGAGAAGAGGGACGTGTGTCCGAAGGCATTCTCGAGGAGCGCCACCTCGGGCCCTCCCGCTCCATCCTCGGGCCTGAGCGACGGGTGCTCCGCGAGCCGTTGCAGCTCCGCGCGCAGCAGTCCGAGGTGCGCGCCCAGTGCCTGGGCCTGGAGGCCCGCGCGGTCCGACAGGTGGACGAGGAGCTCGCCCTCCGCCGCCTTCACGTCCGCCTGGTAGGTCACGAAGGGACTCACGAAGGCGGCGCACCAGAGGAGCATCAAACCGACCACCGCGGACCGGCCCGCTTTTCTCTGCGTGCGAAGAAGCTCGCCCGGTGGGGGCACGAGAGAGGTCAGGGAGGGATGGGCCGGGGGCGGCGACATGCGCCCATCATCAACACATTTCGGCCCGCACGGCAGTCGCTCGTGAAGGCCGCGTGGAAAAGCTCCTCGCTGACACACGTCCGCGAGTCTCGCCCTCCCTCCAGGAGGGCGAGACCCGGTTGTCCGGGACTACTGGACGAGCACCTGGATGACCTGCTCCGAGGTGTTGCCGGCGGCGTCCGTGGCCTGAAGGAGCACGGCGTTGTAGCCGGGGCTCGAGAAGGCCACCGTGTGCGCGGCGATGTTCGTCCCGGCGCCGACGTCCGTCGTGTGGATCCAGTTGGCGGTCACCCGCACCGGGGTCAGGTCCGTGACCTCCGTGAGGATGTCCACCACCCAGGGCTGGGGGACATCGAGCGCGGGGGAGAGGACCCGGAGGACTGGCGCGGTGCGGTCCACCGTCACCTCCATGCTCCGGGTCGCGGTGCCGCCACTGGTATCAATGACGGTGAGGGTGATGGTGTGCTCGCCCTCGGGCAGCTCCAGCCAGTTCACGACGTGGCCGCCGCTGAGGTCCGGCGTGAGGCGCACAGGGGCGCCACCGTCGATGGTGAGGAGGACCGCGCTGATGGCCGAGCCACTGGAGCCGGGCGTGGCCCAACCACACGCCTTGATCAACGCCGCCGACGTGTAGCGCGGCATGTTGCACATGGTGAGGTCAGGGGGAGCCGAGTCGTGGGTCACCACGTGGATGGCGGTGGTGCAGGAAGCGCTGAGGCCCGCTGCGTCCGTGGCGGTGTACGTCACCGCCGTGGTCCCCAGGGGATGGGTTCCAGCGGGAGGGCCGCTGATCGTCGCGCCACATGCGTCTGAACCGGTGGCCTCCCCGGGAATGACGAAGGCTCCCTCCGGGCCCGTGGCTTCCACGATGCGCTCGGCCGGACAGGTGATGACGGGGGCCGTGGTGTCGACGACGGTGACAGTGGCCGTGCAGGAGTCGCTCGACTGCCCGTCGGAAACCGTCAACGAGACGGAGTGGCTGCCCGGGCCGAACGGACCCGAGGGGGACTGGGTGAGGATGAGGGGCGAGGGCTGCTGGTCCGGATCATGGCTTCCGTCATCCACGCTCGCCTGGACGCTACAGGTGACGGCGCTGGCGCTGACGCTGACGTCCTTGCAGACAGCGACAGGCGGGACGTTGGTGGAGCAGGCCATGCTGACGGGCGCGCTGCCGCTGTTGTTGGTCTCCACGCACTCGGTTTCCCGGCCGACGCCCGTGCCATCGTTGTCCGCCACGGCCCAGATCTCCGCGGTCCCGCCAGGGGCGGAGGCGAGCAAGAGGGTTGCGACCGCGCCATGGCCCGCGGTGAGCACGGAGGAGAGGGTGGCCACGCCCAGCAGCGTGCCTCCCGCGGCGGGATTGCCCTGGTAGAAGGCCACGGGCAGCCCGGCGGAGACGGCGGCATCCCCCTGATTGTAGACATGCGCGTTGAGACTGAGGGCTCCGGTTGCCCGGTCGCACCCGGCGCTGACCTCCGTCACCGTCACATCCGCGGCGGCAAAGGGATTGGTGGAGCCGCTGCCCTGGCTGTTGGAGCGGAAGGTATTGAGCCCAGGGGTCCGCCAGTTATCGATGGGGTGCGCGGGGACGGTGCCATCGTCGTTGATGTGGGTGACGGAGTATGCGTGCTGGTTCCAGATACGGCGGGTGTTCACCCAACCATCCGCGCGGTCGCGGAACACGCGGATGCCCGTGGCACCAGGGAAATGATAGTTGTTCGAGGCGACGACGATCTCCGCGTTGTCGTCACCGTCCACGTCGACAATGAGTGGGTTCTCGTAGGTCGTCCCGGAGGCATGCGCCACGCTGAAACGCACCGCGCCTGTCGCACCGTCGTAGATGCGCAGGCGGACCTCGTCGGCGTAGACCACCTCCGCCTTCCCATCCCCTTCGAAGTCGAACGTGGACGACCCCGTCACGTTCGAGCTCCCGTCCTGGACGGGGCTGGACCACTTGACGGTGCCATTCGTTTCGAAGACGGAGTACCGCGAGGCGCCGGCCACGCCGATCTCCGGCAGGCCGTCTGCGTCGAAGTCGGCGATGTTGGGCGCGCCACCGTTGCCGCCGCCGGGTATGACCTGGGTCCAGAGCAGGGTGCAGTCGTCATCCATCAGTGAGACTCGACCGGCGGACACCACCACGACCTCTCCGTGGGGATCACTGTCGAAGTTGGCCACGCCGGCCAGTCCATGCCCGATGCTCGTGTTCCTGCACTTGAGCGTGCCGTCATGGCGGTAGATGGCCCGGCCATTGACCACCTCCCGCAAGCCGTCACCGTCAATGTCCGCCGCGAACGAGATGGGGCCGGTGGACTGGCCGCCCATGCCATCAATCCCAGACCACTTCAGCACGCCCGTGTTGCTGAAGACTTGATTGCCGTTGATGATCTCCACGGAGCCATCACCGTCCAGGTCCGAGAACGAGACGCCTCCCCAGGCGTTCATCGTTCCCTCCGTCCGGAACTTGAACGCGCCGGTGTTCTCGAAGCAGAGGATGCCGCCGCCGCTCGACGGCATGGCGCACAGCTCCACCAGGCCGTCACCGTCGATGTCCGCGCCGGCCACGCTCGCGGCTCCCCGCACGCGCAGGGACGGGTCCGTCACGGTCCACAGCTCGCTGCCGTCCGCGCCGCTGATGGCACGCAAGACGGCATCCGTCGTGTAGTTGGCGCCCGCGAAGGAGCTGAAGATGACGTCTGGGATGCCATCGCCGTTCACCTCCACGACGATGGGCGTCATCATGACCTGATTGTGCAGTGGCAGGACGGTGCTTCCACTCCAGGCCCACTCCAGTTCCGGCTCGAAGTTGGGATTGAAGGGCGGTTGGACCACGCACTCGCCATCTACCGCCGCGGCGGCCTGGGCCAGTGGGGGCTGTCCTTCCTCCCGGGTCTCGCCACAGGCAGTCATCAAGAACAGAGAGACGGCTGACAGCCGGATGTCAGCCGTCAAGATGAGTGATTTCCTTCGCTGCTTCACGGGGGCCATGCTTCCTCGTTTCACGCTGCACGGGCTGGCAGCGCCAGGAGTTGGCCGGTGTATATTGAGTTCCCTTGAACTCCAGCAACTGGGTCAAAACCGAACGTGGTGGGTCTTTGGATGGCTACGCCACGGTGCTGACATGAATCCCGCTCAGGGACACCGCTTGTATAGTGTTGGAGGCCGGCGGGGGACGGGCCGGGTGCGGATGTCTTCACCGACTTCATGTGTCATTGGCGCACAAGGCGTAGCAATTCCCGTTTGACGCGCACGGCGGACGCTGCCCCCGGGACTGGCTGCGCACGGCCCCGGGGGCAACGCCTGCGTCAAGGCCGCAGCCGGAGGAAGAGTGCGTCGTCCGTGAAGGTCGTGCCGTACCAGGAGTAGGACGAGAAGCTCACCCCATCCACCTGGGTCGTGGCCCACAGGGTCGTGCCCAACAGGAGCTCCCCCGTGGTGAGCGCGATGGGCTGCCCGGTGAGTGGGAAGTAGCGGGACCAGCGGTGGGTGCCGGCCGTCGAGTAGCCCGCGTAGATGGGGCCTCCCCGCAGCGTGCCGCCCCCGAAGCTCACCGGGCCGCTCGACTGTGCCCACAGCACCACCGTGCCGCTGCGGGTGACCGTGAGCCCCCGGGCGCTCTCGCCGTACGGCGAGCCCACGTGCTTCAGCCATACGTCGGTGCCATCCGCCTTCAGCCGCCCCAGGAACAGGTCGTCCGGCGCGCCGCTGTAATCCGTGGGCACCTGGGTGTACGTCGTGCCCGCGAAGGTGAAGGTGCCCGTGAAGGTGCCGCTGAAGTACACGTCGCCGCCGTATGGAACGACCGCCACGGTGGCGCCGTTGGCTCCAGTCCAGGCGCGCGTCCACACCCGCTCGCCCGCTGCGGTGAGCCGCGCCACGAAGGGCGTGGGCCCGCTGCCGCTCGGGGCGAGCTCCGTGCCGCCCAGTGCCGAGCCGCTGAGATAGAGGTTGCCCGCGCTGTCCGCCGCCACCTCCAGCTGGGAGGCCACATCCGCGGCCGCGAAGCTCCGCGACCACGCGTGCGAGCCGTCCGCCGCGAGCTTCAGCAGGTACAGGGCGCTGCCATCCTGCGCCTGCGAACCGTCCGAGCGCAGAGGCCCGCCGCCGAAGTCCACTTCACCGAAGAACCGGCCCGCGATGATGGGCGCACCGTCCGGATCCGTGGTGATGCTGGTGGACTCGAGCAGGCCCGACTGGCCGCTGTACGTGGAGGCGAAGGTCCGCACCCACTCCGTGACTCCGTCCGAGGTCAGCCGCGCCACGAAGAGGCGTGCCGCAGTGGTTTGCGGCAGCGGGCCCGTGCCCAGGTCCGGTGCGCCGTAGTAGCGGCCCACCACGAGGACATGGCCCGCCGGAGCCACCGCGAGTCCCGCCGGGAACATCTGGCCGGCATGGCCCACGCTCCAATCCACCCCGCCGTTCTCGAGGTAACGCGTCACCGCGAAGCCCTGGATGCCCGGCAACGGGCCCCCTCCAAAGTTGGGCGGATTGGCGCTGCCATTGGACACGTATGACCCGAGCGCCACCCAGCCCCCGTCAGGGGTCGCCGCCGTGGAGACCACCCGCTCATCGCCCCCGTGGAACATGTGCCAGCTGGCCCCCAGGGTGCCTCCCACGCGGCTGAGCCCCCGGTACGCGCACGTCGAGGCCGTGTACGAAAGGACGAGTTGCGGCCATTGCAGGATCGGGCCCTCCATGGAGGTGAAGGTCATTCCGTCCGTGCTCTGGGGCAAAAGCCCGAAGCCGTAGCGCCCGTCTCCGGAGAGGGCCGCCCCCACGTCGTACTCCACCCAGGTTCCACCGCTGACGCTGCCCTTGTCCGCCAGCGGGGTGGGGGCCACCGCCGGGCGACCCGTCCAGTCGAAGTCCTCGCCGCTCCAGTTTGTCGTGGCGTGAACGGCCGGCGCGTTCGCCGTCCCTCCTCCCGTCGCGAAGACGCGCAGCCGCGCCCCCGTCAGCGTGCGCCCGCCCGTGGCCACGTCGAAGGACAGGTACGCCTCGCTCTCCGGGTCGCCGTCCGCCGTGAGCGTCTTGCTGCCGGGGTTGCGCCGCGTGGGCTCCGCCTGGGACACCCAGGTGTCGAAGCGGGGGTAGACGACGTCCGTCTCCGGACCCGGGCAACCTTGGATGGTGAGGACCAGGCGCGGGTTGTTGCTGCCCGGCGCGTCATTCGCCTCGATGCCAGTGCCGTCGCTCGTGGTGGAGACGAGCGTGAAGGCATAGTCGTGGAAGTTCGCCTTCACCCACGAGGACACGTCGTACTCAACCCACGTGCCCGCGGAGACCGCGCCCACGTCCGCCAGCTTCTGCGTCAGGACGGCCGGCGCCTTGTTCCAGGTGAGCGTGGAGACGCTCCAGTCGGGACGCACCCCGTAGACGGCCGGGCCGTCCTTGCTGCCATCCACTACGTACACGCGCAGCTTCGCGGAGGTGATGACCCCCTCCACACTTGAAAGGTTGAAGCGCAGGTAGGGCTGGCGCCGTGGCGAGGCGTCCGCGTAGAGCGTCTGCGCCGAGGCGAAGCCGGTATCCGGCTGGGTGGCGTCCGCCATCGTGTCCGCGTACGCCGTCAGGGTGCGCGTGGTGGTGGTCGCCGCGAGCTCGGCGTGGCCCAGGTCGGACGATTCGGCGGGCGCGGCCGGGTCCGGCCCGTCCTCCCTCTCCGCTGGCTCCATCGGCCCGCACCCCACCACCCCCAGTG
>NZ_RAWN01000183.1:0-18580 GCF_003668895.1 Corallococcus sp. AB045 | reverse complement strand
GGGTGGCTCGTCACGGAGTGGGGCCGGCAGCCGTGGATCGTCCGGGACGTGATGCGCACGGGCGAGGCGGTGACGCCGGTGCCGCACCTGGCCGCGCCGTTCTTCACCTTCACGGCGGTGTACCTGTTCCTCGGGGTGACGGTGCTCTTCGTGCTCTGGCGGCAGGTGGCGGGCACGCTGCCCAAGGGGCCCGGCGCGGCCGCGGATGGCGAGGTGGCCCATGTCCATTGAGACGACGGTGCTGGGGCTCGCGGTGGCGGGCACGTTCGTGCTGTACGCGCTCCTGGGCGGGGCGGACTTCGGCGGTGGGGTGTGGGACCTGCTGGCGCGCGGGCCTCGCAAGGCGGAGCAGCGCGCGCTCATCGCCCACGCCATCGGCCCGGTGTGGGAGGTGAACCACGTCTGGCTCATCGTCGGGCTGGTGCTGCTCTTCAGCGGCTTTCCTCGCGCCTTCGCGGCGCTGAGCGTGGCGCTGCACGTTCCCCTGACGCTGCTGGTGCTGGGCATCGTGTTCCGGGGCACGGCGTTCACCTTCCGCGCCTACGACACGCGCGGGGACGCGGTGGAGCGCCGCTGGGGCGTGGTGTTCAGCGTGGCGAGCGTGGTGGCGCCGCTGCTGCTGGGCATGTGCGTGGGCGCGGTGGCCAGCGACGCCATCCGCATGCAGGGGCACGCGGTGGTGAGCGGCTTCTTCGCGTCGTGGCTGTCGCCCTTCGCGCTGTCCGTGGGCGTGCTGACGCTGGGGCTGTTCGCGTTCCTGGCGGCCGTGTACCTCACGCACGAAGCGCGGACGCCGGAGCTGGCGGAGGACTTCCGGCGCCGGGCGCTGGTGACGGGCGGGCTCCTGTTCCCGCTGGCCCTGGCCGCCCTGCTGCTGTCGCGCGAGGGCGCGCCCCGCATCTGGCTCGGGCTGTCACGAACGCCGTTCGCGCTGGCGCTGCACGTGGGGACCGCGGTGGCGGCGGTGACGGCGTTCGCGCTCCTGTGGACGCGGCGCTTCCGGGCCGCGCGGGTGGCGGCGGCCACGCAGGGCGGGCTCATCGTGCTGGGGTGGGCGGTGTCGCAGGCGCCTTACCTCGTCTACCCGCACCTGACGCTCCAGAGCGCCGCGGCGCAGCCGGTGGTGCAGCGGCTGCTCCTGGTGGCGCTCGGGGTGGGCCTGGTGACGGTGGGGCCGTCGCTGGTGCTGCTGTTCCGCGTCTTCGGGCCCCGGGGCCAGCCTACGACTTGAGCACGGGGAACAGCGGCGGGTGCACGACGCGGGGCTTCTCGTCGCCCCGCGCCACCAGCACGCGGGCCCCTTCGAGCAGGTCCTCCGAGTCCAGGGCCTCCACCACGGTGCGCGCGGCGCTGTCGGGGTCCATCACGCGGCAGTGCACGCGCATGACGCCCTCTTCCGTCTCGCCGCCCTCCACCTCGCCGTTGCCCGTCCAGCCGAGCGCGTCCGTGAGCAGCTCCTCCACGGCGTTGCGCTGCTCGAAGTCGTGGCCGGTGCCCTTGCCCTGCACGGTGTATTCGACGAGCAGCACGGACATGGAGTCCGGCTCGGGCTCGTCGTAGCCGGCGTCCACCAGGGCTTCGGCCTCTTGAGCGATGACCATGTCGGGGTCCTCGTCCGGGGGGACGGGAACGGCCTTCTGCTCGCCTCCATCACCGACGGTGCCCCAGTGCACCGTGACGACACCCTCGTGCTCCCATGCCTCCCAGTAGCGCAGGGTGTCGCCGTCCTTCTTGTAGAGCTTCAGCAATGCATTGGCCTCATTCGCGCGGACTCCATACCGCAACCGGGTTCAGTAGGCACGGCCCTGGCCGCCGTCCACGGGGACGGTGGAGCCCGTCACCCACTTCGCCCGCTCCGAGGCGAGGAAGGCGACCACGTCCGCCACCTCCTCGGGCGTGCCGAAGCGGCCCCAGGGAATCTGCTCGCGCACCATCTTGGACACCGCCTCCGGGTCGTGCTGGTTGCGCCGGTCCCAGCTGCCGCCAGGGAAGAAGATGGAGCCCGGGGCCACGGCGTTGACGCGGATGCGCTGGGACGCCAGGTCCACGGCCATCTCCTTGGTGAGCGCGATGAGGCCCGCCTTGGCCGCGCTGTAGGGCGCGCTGGTGGCGTACTCGCGGCCGAAGATGGAGCTGATGTGCACGATGCTGCCGCCGCCGCACTGGCGCATCAGCGGCACCGCGCGCTGGCTGCACCACACAGCGGACATCAGGTTGCGCTGGATGACGTCGTTCCACTGCTGGGTGCTGGCCGCGTCGAAGGCGCCCGCGCCGCCGCTGCCGCCCACGTTGTTCACCAGGATGTCCATCGAACCGAAGGCGCGCACCGTGGAGTCCACCGCCAGGTACGCGCCCTCCTGCGTGGCCACGTCCGTGACCACTGTCGCCACCTGGGCGCCCTCGGAGCGCAGCTCCTTCGCGAGGACCTCCAACTGCTCCGGGTGGCGCGCGCAGATGCACACCCGGGCGCCCTCGCGCGACAGCACCATGGCGATGGCCCGCCCGATGCCCCGGCTGCTGCCGGTGACGAGCGCCGACTTCCCCGTGATTCCGAGTTCCATACCGTCCCTTCTACCGCTGGCCCGGGCCGGGTGGGGGACGGGATTCACCGGGGGCGTTCAAAGCCGTTCGAAGATGTCCAGGCGCCAGGTGCCCTCCATCTCGCCGCGCAGGTGGCGCAGGCGCCTGGGGGCGAGCCGGCGGAAGGCGTCGTGGACCTCGTGGCCGCTGCAGCGCATGTCGCGCGTCTGGCCGGTCCAGTGCACCAGGACCAGGTGCCCGCCGGGCTCCAGGTGTTCGAGGATGCGCTGCTGCGCGAGGGCCAGCTCCGGGAGGCTCCACCAGGCGCCGCGCCCGGACACGAGGGTGAGGTCGAAGGTCTGCTCGGGGTAGCGCTCCGGCACGCTCATCTGCTGGAAGCGCACGTGTGACAGGTGGCGGCAGCGGTGGATGGCGCGGGCCTGGGCGGAGTCGGAGGTCTCCACGGAGAGCAGGGCGTCACAGCGCGCCTGGAGCTTCTCCGTGAGCAGGCCGATGCCGCCGCCAATCTCCAGGGCGGAGCGGTAGCGCGCGCGGGGGAGCGAGGCCAGGGTGACGTCATCGCGGCTGCGCACACAGCCGTGCGCGGCGAAGGGCCACGGGTCTTCGGCTTCTCGAGTGGGGAGGGGAGGGGCCAGCAGGAAGACGGATGAAGGTTTCATCGAGAGGGGTCCTGGAGGATGTCGAATCCTCACGATGGGACCCGTCCGGGCCCTCCACATCCCGTGCGCCTAGGGCCATGAAGGTGTCGACCCTGGGGCAGTCAGAGCATCGGGCGCTGATCAACCGCCGCGCCAGGTGTCCGGCTGACAGGACCACGGGAACTTCTCGCCGCGCCGGTCGCAGTGGAAGCCCTCGGCGCAGGGGTTGGGGCCGTTCGGGTCGCAGGCCTGGATGCAGTGGTAGCGGTCACAGACCTGTCCTTCGCCGCACGTCGGGTTCGTGGCGGAGCAACGCTGGATGCATTCCGCCCAGACCTTGCCCGGGAACTTCGAGTGCGAGACCACCTCGCATTTGCGGCCCTCGGGACAGGGGGTATCCAGGCAGTTCGGACCATAGATGGATGCGCAGATGGAGGTGCCTTCCGCGAACGGGATACAGCGTTCCCCCTGAGGGCAGCCGTGCTCCTCACACGTAGGGAGACACGAGGGCTTCGGCTTCACGTCCGCGCAGAAGAATCCCTCCGAACACGCCCCGGGTTGGCCAGGGGTGCAGGCACGAGCGCAGTAGCCATCCCTCCCCACGCACTCGAACTCGGCCCTGCATGCGGAGGTCGCATCGAAAGCGGTCTCCAAGCAGCGTTCCCCCTCCTGGCGAATGCCAACGAGCGCGCAGAGCCTGACCAGGATTCCGCCCGCGCTGGGGACCGGCAGGCTCGTGCATCGTTGCCCTTCGGGGCACTGGCTGTCGGCCGTGCAGGCGCTGTCCGTGCAATAGCGCCGGAAGCGGATGTCGCGGTAACAGACGAGAGGGGCTTCACAGTCGGCCTGCTTCGAGCAGGTGTGGTGATAGGTCACCCGCCGCATCCGCTCGTCGTAGGTCAGCATGGGAACCAGACCCTCCGCCGGCTCCGGCCTGGGGGTCGCACTGGCTTCCCGCACCTGCTGGAGGACGAAGAGGGCGGGGGCCAGGAGGACGAGGCAAGCCACCAAGCTCGCGGGAACGTGCCAGGGCCGCGTCATGGGCCACCACACCGCGCGATGCACTCCTCGCTCGGCTCGGCGTCATCGGGACAGAGCAGCCTATAAACCTCCTCACTGCATATGGATCTCGGGATCTGCTCCACCGCATCCTTGTGCGCCGCCCGGTCCAGCTTGCCGCCCGGGCGGTGCACGTCCGGGCATGCCGCCAGCCCGCCCAGGACGCACAGCCACAGCCCCACCGCGTGTGCTCGGCCCATGACGGTCCAGGCTAGCCGTGGCCTGGAACCGTCAGGCATTGCCCTTGCGGGCAATGATTTGTCACACGGACTGGAAGCGGGCCTCCGCCGGACGCGCTCCACCCGAGCGCTTCACGCCGTGGTCGCCGTTCGCGGACAGGTGCTGCAGCAGCTTGAACACCGTCTCCACTTCATCCGCCGCGCCGATGTCCTGCGCCAGCTGATCCGCCGACCGCGCCTCCGCCTTCGCCGCCTTCAGCTTCGAGAGCAGCTTGCCCTGCAGCTCCAGCACGCGCCCCGCGGCCTTCTTGCCCGCCTCCACGCCCGGCTGGTGATAGGCATTGATGTTCACGAGGCTCGCGTAGAGGCCCACCGCCCGCTCGTACAGGGCAATCAGCGCTCCCACGGTGCGCGCGCTCACGTCCGGCACGGTGAGCGTCATCGACTCGCGGCCCTTCTCGAACAGCGCCCGGCGCGTGCCCAGCAGGAACCCGAGCAGGTAGTCGCCGCTGGTGTTCTCGCCCTCCACCGCCAGGGACTTGCCCTCCCGGTCCTTCAGCACCTCCACGAAGGTGGCGAAGAAGTTGTTCACGCCTTCGCGCAGCTGCTGCACGTAGGCGTGCTGGTCCGTGGAGCCCTTGTTGCCGTAGACCGCGATGCCCTGGTTCACCACCTTGCCGTCCAGCGACAGCTCCTTGCCCAGCGACTCCATCACCAGTTGCTGGAGGTACTTGGACATCAGCATCAGCCGGTCCTTGTACGGCAGGATGACCATGTCCTTCTGGCCCTTGCCGCCGCCCGCGTGGAACCACATCAGCGCGAGCAGCGCCGCCGGGTTCGCCGCCGCGTCATGCACGCGCGTCGCCGCGTCCATGTCCTTCGCGCCCGCGAGGAAGCCGTCCACGTCCAGCCCCTGCAACCAGGCTGGGAGGAGCCCCACCGCCGACATCACCGACGTGCGCCCGCCAACCCAGTCCCACATGGGGAAGGTGCGCAGCCACTTGTGGCCCTTGGCGTAGGTGTCCAACTCGCTGCCGTCGCCCGTCACCGCCACCGCGTGCGCGCCGAAGTCCAGGCCGCGCTGCTTGTAGGCGGCTTCCGCCTCCAGCATGCCGTTGCGCGTCTCCTTGGTGCCGCCGGACTTGCTGATGACCACGGCGAGCGTCTCCGCCAGCCGCTCGCCCAGGCCGTTGAGCACCCGGTCCATCCCGTCCGGGTCCGTGTTGTCCAGGAAGTGCACCTGCATCGCGTCCCGGCCGCTGCCCAGCGCGTCCGCCACCAGCTGCGGACCCAGCGCGGAGCCGCCAATGCCGACAATCAGCACCTGCGTGAACTTCTGCGCCTTCACGGGCTTCACCTTGCCCGCGTGCACGTCCTTCGCGAACGCGGCCACCTGGGCCTGCATGTCCGTGATGGCCGTCTTCAGCTCCGCTTCCGGCGCCAGCTCCGGGGCGCGCAGCCAGTAGTGGCCCACGCGGCGCTTCTCATCCGGATTGGCGATGGCGCCCTTCTCCAGCGCGTCCATGGCCTGGAACGCCGCGTCCATGCGCGAGCGCATCCCGTCCAGGAAGTCCGCGCCGAAGTTCATGCGGGAGATGTCCAGCGTGAGCCCCAAGGAAGGGACGACGCACAGGTGCCGCTGGTACCGCTCCCACAACTCGCGCTCCGTCATGACCCGACTCCCTTGCAAGGGGCGCCGACCTCATGCGCGGCGCCCGCCAGAACCGTCGCGGCGCACCGTAGCAAGGCCCGCACGGCGCGGACGCAACGATGTCGCGGTCCCCGTTGCCTGGACGTCGCCTGGACGTCGGTTCCACCCCCAAGCTGTCCTCCACCCGGAAGGGCGCGGGCCCTACGGTGCCGAGGGCGCGGCCTCCACGGGTGGGGACTCCGACGGCTGCGACGCCCCCTTGGGCTTCCAGGCCGGGTTGCGGAAGATGTAGCCCAGCCGCTGGCTCAGCGGCCCCGGGCGGGCCGCGTCCCTCGCGATGGCGGCGAACTCATGGAACGCGATGCGCACCGGGTTGTGCGTGGTGAGGTTCTTCGTCAGCCCGTAGATGGGGCGCTCGGTCTCCGGGACGAACGTGCCGAAGAGGCGGTCCCAGATGATGAGGATGCCCGCGTAGTTCACGTCGATGTAGGCCGCGTTGGACGCGTGGTGCGCGCGGTGGTGCGAAGGCGTGTTGAACAGCCACTCCACCGGGCGCGGCAGCCGGTCGATGGCCTCCGTGTGGATCCAGTACTGGTACAGCAGGCTCACCGCCTGCTGCGTGACGATCATCTCCGGGGAGAAGCCCAGCAGCGCCAGCGGTACCCAGAACACCCAGCCCGTCATCGGCGTCCATGTCTGCCGCAGCGCCGTGGACAGGTTGTAGTGCTGGCTGGAGTGGTGCACCACGTGCGACGCCCAGAAGAAGCGGCTCTCATGGTGGACGCGGTGGAAGGCGTAGTAGCAGAGGTCTTCCAGGAAGAAGAGCAGCACCCACGCCATCAGCCCGTGGCCCAGGCGCAAGGGCGTCAGGTGGTAGAGCGCCGCGTAGCCCGCGAACGCCACGCCCTTCCAGAACACGCTCACCGCCACGTTGCCCAGGCCCATGGAGAGGCTGGCGAACGTGTCCTTCCACGTGTGGCCCTTGATGCTCTCGCCGCGCTCCTGCCGCAGCTTCCGCACCCAGAGGGCCTCGGCGATGACGGTGATGACGAACACCGGGATGGCCGGGGTGATGAGGTCGGGGATGTGCGACATGTCCATGGCTGCTGACCTCCTGCGAATCAATCCTTGGGTGCGAACGCGATGCGCATGAAGCGCGCCAGCGTGTCCAACATGCGGCGGTGCGCTGGATCCGAAGGCCGGGCGGCTCCACCCACCGCCGCGCCCTGCACCGCGTCCAGCGCCAGCTCCACCACGCCGTCGAACTCCGGGTGCGTGGCGGCCACGTCCGGGAACAGCTCGCGCGCCACGCGGTGCATGTTCTGGCGGTGCGGCCCATCCACCACCGCCAGCGCCTTCTGCAGCTCCGGGCTGGTGCGCGCCGCGACGTACAGCTCGATGGCGGCCTGCAACTCCGGCCGCTGGTAGGCCGTCCACAACATGTCCACCGCCGCCCCCACCCGGTCCTTCCCGGACGGACGCGCTCCCACGCCCGCGAGGAAGTCCTGGATGAGGCGGGGGAAGAGGTGCTCCACCGCCACCGCGAGCAGCTCCTCCTTCGTTTCGAAGTGCGTGAAGAGCGCCCCCTGCGACACCCCCGCCCGCTTCGCCACCTCCACCGTCGTCAGCCGCGCATAGCCCTGCTCCACCAGCGTCTCGATGGTGGCGTCCAGCAGCTTGCGGCGCGTCGACTCGCGGCGCTCCGCCTGCGTGCGGCGCACCGGGGCCGCGGCCTTCTTGGAGGCGGACTTCGGGGACATGCCGGAACGATAACCGCCAACTTAAAAAGTGACCAGTCACTTTCTGAAGGCCGGTTCCGGCGGGGGGCGATCCGCGGACGCCCAGGCCTGCCCGTAGGGCATTCGAGCAGGCGGGCGTCTGCCTTTATATCCGGTCAGATGACAGGGATTGGAGCGGCAAGGCTTGAGAGGCTTGATGCCTGCCAACTGAGCAGACAGGGAGTCAGGCGCTCCTGTGCTTTCGGGCCATTTTCCCTCTGGAGTGTGGTCAAGGGTCGCCCCCTTGGGACGGAGCGGGGCGTGGCTCGGCTGCTAGTGATCCGTTCGGGACTGGGCGAAAATCCAAGGGAAATAGCGCAAGCCCTTGCACCGGTTGTCCGCCCGCCCCGATATGACCATTACCGCTCTTCTCGTCGGCTCCCTCCTGGCTTCGGCTCCTATCCTCCCTCCTCCCGCTCAGGCGGCTGCGAACCTGCCCGAGGTGGGCGTGCCCTTCGCATGTGGTCGCATCTATACGGTGAGCCAAGGTCATGAGACCGGCAGCCACCAGCACAACGACACGTTCGCGTGGGACTTCCGGATGCCGGAAGGCACGCCCATCGTGGCGTCGCACGACGGCGTCGTGCGCATGGCGCGTGGCGACAGCAAGCAGGGCGGGTGCGGCGAGCAGTTCGCGCCGCTGGCCAACTACGTCGTCATCTCCCACGGCGACGGGCTGGAGACGCAGTACCTGCACTTCAGCGCCGTGGTGGTGAAGGCCGGTGAGCGCGTGAAGGAGGGCCAGCTCATCGGCTTCTCCGGCGCGACGGGCTGGGCGTGCGGCGCGCACCTGCACTTCAAGGTCGCCAAGGAGCAGGGCGCCGGGTGGAACAACCCCTCCGTGCCCGCGCGCATCGCGGGCTTTGGCGATCCGGTGCGTGAGACGCTGGTGTCGGCGCCGCTGTGCAAGGACTCCGCGCAGCCGATGATGGCCTCCAACGGCGGCGTCCACCTGCCCGGCCAGGCCGTCATGTCCATGTCACCCGACAGCGCGAATCCGCTCCAGGATGCGTCGCGCGGCCTGCCGCCCGGTGCCAAGGCCATCATCGACGGCCTCTCCCAGCCTCCTGCCCAGGGCGGCGAGGGCCTCGACAAAACGCCCCCGGCCCGCTCTCCCCGCATGGCGAGCGGCTCCGACGAGACTCGCTGACGCGAGCAGCGCTCCGGCGCCCGCGAGCAACCCGAAGAAGGCCCCCGCGTTGAGGAAGTACTCCAACGGCAACAGGGGGCCTTCGACGTATCCGCGCACCACGCGGTAGCCCACGTGCCCCAGCAGCGCCAGCAGGGGCAGGTTGATGAGCGGCAACACCAGCCACCGGGCCGTGCGCCACCAGCGGGCCACGGCCTCCGCGACGGCGGTGGAGGCCGTGTAGCGCCAGGCGCCCGCGCGGGCCACGCGCAGCTCCGCCAGCATCACCTCCACGTCCGGCACGCCCAGGCTCTCCGCCTCCAGTCCCTGCGTGCGCGCCACGCTGCGCGCCTCCGCCAGGGCGGTGCGCGCGGCGGACTCCGCGAGGAAGTCGTCCTCGAAGGGCTCCACCACGGCCACCTCCGCGGCGCGGGCGCGCGTGCGGTCCCTCACCGCGTCCACCACGGTGGAGGCCGCCGCCACCGCGAGCCCCGCGGGCAGGCTGCGCCGCGCGACGAGCGCTCCCACGCCCATCCCGGACGCGCCCCACAACGACAGCCGCAGCCCCCACGCCGCCGGGCCCCAGAAGCGGCCCGCGGCCTGCCTGCGCACCTCCGACGCCAGGTGCCCGTGGGCCAGGGACAGCCGCGCGTCGAAGTCGCCTTGAAGCGATTCCGCCGCGCGCGCGAGCCCCGCGTCCAGCGCGGTGCGTGTCTTCGCGAGCAGTGCGTCCGTGTCGTCCAGCGCCTTCTGGACGGTGTTGGCGAACTCCTCCAGCGCGCCCAGGGCGTTGGTGTGGCGCACGCGCGCGGCGACGGCCTGGGTGGCCAGCCCGCGCAGGTGGAAGAGGAGCGGGCCGAACTCGCCGGAGACGTCCTGGCCGTCCTTCGCGGCGCGCGCGCTGATGGCGAAGACGGGCACGTCCTCCGCGGCCAGGCCGTAGTGCTGGGTGGCCACGCGGCGGACCTGGGACTTCAGCGCGTCGCGGGATTCGGCGGACAGCTCGTCCGCGAAGTTGAGGATGAAGACGAGCGCGCGGCGGCGGGCGAACTCGGCGAGGAACTCCACCTGGGTGGCCTCCGCGACGCTGCCCCGGTGCATGACGACGAGCGCCACGTCCGCCTTGTCCAGCGCGGCGCGCGCGACATCCCGGTGCGCCGTGGCCACGCTGTTCAGGTCCGGCGTGTCGATGAAGACCTGGCCGCTCCACAGCCCTTGTGGGCCGGGCGTGTAGCGCACGACGCGCGCGCCGGTGCGGGCCAGCTCGTCCGTGGGCGTGCCCTCCGGCGCGAAGAGGGTGGAGACGGTGCTGGTGGGGCGGTCCACGCCCTCGCGGGAGAGGTTCTGGCCGGAGAGGGCGTTGAGCAGGGTGGACTTGCCCGCGCCGGTGGCGCCCACCAGTGCGACGACGAGCGGCGCGTCCTTCCGGGCCACGCCCCGCGCGTAGTCCTCCAGGAGCCGCTCCAGGCGCGGGCCATGGGGCTTCAGCGCGGGCAGCGAAAGTGCGTCGGTGAGCAGCGGGCGGAGGGCTTCGGGGTCGGGAAGGCGGGTGTCGTCCACGGAGGGGCCAGCGTGGCGCGGCGGGCTCGCGCTGGCTACGAAGATGCGCGGCGACGGTGCGCCAGCGTGCATTCCCCCGCGGCTCGCGCTCACCGGCCCCTGGCTGGACGGCTGGGGATGGCCTGCTGATACGGTCCGGGGCACATGCGCTTTCGTTCCGTTCGTGGGGGGTGTCTGGGGCTCTTGCTGACCCTGTCCGCGACCCTGGCCTTCTCCGCGGAACCGCCGTCGCAAGGCGTGGTCCTCGCCGCCGAGCCGCGGACCTTCGCGGAGGCGAAGGCGCTTCCTCCCAAGCTCACGGAGTCCGCTGCCTGCGACCTGGGGCCAGGCAAGACCCCCGACATCACCGTCTCCCAGTCCGTGGAGGTGACGCAGGCCATTCCGGACTTCTGCCGGCCCGCCGAGGCGGTCATCACCCAGAAGCTGTCCCTGCCAGATGGCTCACAGGTCGAACGCAGCTTTCGCGTCGTGGATGACGCTCCTGGCACCCAACTGCCACCGCCTCCCCCGCGCCCCCGCATCCGCGTCCGCTGTGAGGCGCGGCGGCTGGAGCTGTCCGTGGAAGGCGTGCCCGAGGCCCCCCTGCTGACGCTGGAGCCCATCGGTATCGGCGCCACCTCCGCCTCCGTGAAGTTTCGGGTGTCCCGGGACAGCGAAGCGCGCATCCTGCCCCTGCTGGTCCGCGACGACGCCGGGGCCCGCGGGGCGCTGGAGGAGCTGGATTTCCTGGTCGGCAAGGGCGTCCCTTCCCGCTTGTCCGGTCGTGACACGAAACTGCCGGAGGCGGACAGCGTCGCGGGGCTGGCCGCCGCGCTCGAGCGCGCCCGGAATCACGCCGTCCTGGCCGCGGGCGGCGACCTGGGGACGTACATCCCTCGCGATGTCCTGGCTCCGGACCTGGAGGGAGACCGACCGCCGTTGAAGACAGGCGAGCCCGAAACCATCGGCGAGCTCCAGCCGCCCGAGCCGGACTCGACAGCGGACTCGGACCTGTTCTGGCGCCAGGGTCGGTTGTGCGTGGTGCAGCAGGACACCGGTAAGCGGATGCGCTGCTACGACCCCGTGGCGCGGCGCTGGGGCAAGGCCGTCTCCGTGAACCGGGGTGATCAGTCCGCCTGGAGCCCGCGGATGGGTCGCTGCGGCATTCCCCTGGGGACCCGGAACGTCCGTCCTCCCGAAAGTTTCCAGCCTGAATTGCGCCTGTCTCCCCGGGCCGTCCTGCTCTGGAACACGTGGACCCACGAGACCCTCGTCATGGAGGTCCCCGAAGGGGACGGTCCACCGCGCATGCGCGCGCCGGAAGCGGAGGAACTGAAGAAGGCGATGCTCGCGTCCACCGGCTCCCGGCTCCTCGGCGGAGGCCGGTTCATCCTGGACGAGGACCGCAAGCAGTTCTGCTCCGTGGGCAGGCCCCTGGGGTGCTGGTCCCTCCAATGGGACCGTGGGCCTGAGGATGAGGGCGGCAACCGGCTGTCGGAGGCCCGCGTGTCCCCGGACGGCCGGTGGGTCGCCTACCTGCGCGGTGCCGCTCCGAGCAAGGTGGACTCGGATGACCGCACGCTGGGGCTGGTCGTGCGCTCCCTGGAGCTGGGGCCGTACGTCGCGCCCCGCGAGCCCGTTTCGACGGCACCGCGCCTCGTGCGGACGGACGTGGTGATGCAGAAGCCGGCCTGGGACGGGCCCGCGCTGAAGTGGAACGACGACGAGCGACTTACCCGCGCGAGGATCTCCTGCGACCTGGGCCAGGATCCACGCATCCCCTTCGAGCTGGAGACGAAGCGCACCGCCTCGCCGTACAACCCCCTCGACCCGGCGGATGCCTGCCACAGCGGCTGGGTGAAGCTGCGTCAGGAATTGACCGTACCCGGGGGCCTGAAGTTCGTCCGCTACGCCTCCGCCGTCACCGGGGACAGCCGGTCATCGGAAGGCGATGTGAAGATGCGCTGCCAGCCGGGCCGTCTGTCGCTGTGGGTGGAGGGCGTGCCCGACTTTCCGGCGTTGACGCTGACCGCGAACATGGGGGCGTTCGGCGCGGTGCGCTGGGCCCTGGCGCCGGAGACCGAGACCCGGCTCCACGCGTTGCTCGCCCGCGACGACGCGCCCGCCATTGAGGCCCTGAACGCCTTCGCGCGGCTGGTGAAGCTGAATGAGGACGCGCGCGAGGTCTCGTACGGGAAGAAGCCGAATGAGGACGGGCACATCTCCCGCATGGGCTGTCTCTCCACGGCGCTGGAGGCCATCTCCGCCCGGCGGGCGCTCGCGGATGGGGGCCACCCGGAGCTGCATGTCTCGCTGAAGACCGACGGCGCCTGCGCGGAACGCTACGGCATGCGCGTCCTCCAGCAGCGGCTCAAGGCCGCCACGCTTCCTCTTCCGTTGAGCGTCGGGGCGGTGAAGGGCAAGGCGGAGGTCATCGGCCAGGTGCCATTCGTCCCCAGCATCCCCCCGGAGCTCCAGCCCCAGTTGTACTGGCGGGATGGCACCCTGTGCCTGGTCCAGGCGGATGGCGCACAGGTGCGCTGCTACGACCCGGCGGCGCGCGAGTGGGGGCCCGTGGTCGCCAGGCAGGACCGCCCGTTCCCGCGTGAGGACCTGCTCCTGAAGTCGCAGTATCACCCGGGCACGTGCTACCCGATGGGAGGCCGCTCCGTTCCCCTCTCGGAACAGATGCGCGACGTCCTGCCGCTGTCGTCGCGGGCCTCGTTGATCGCGGACACCTCGCGCGGCGAACTGGCCCCGGAGTTCAAGGTCATCGAAGTCCCCGAGGACGTGGGCCCCGTGCGCACGCGTGCACCCACCGTGGAGGAGCTGGCGCTCGCGGCGCGCGCAGGCGGCGGCTCCGCCTCGCTGGGGAATGGCAGGTTCCTGCTGCACGTCCCGAAGAACGAACGCTCACCGTGGCTGTGCACGGCGGTGCGCCCGTGGATGTGTTCGAAGCTGCCCCTGGAGTCCGAGGCCTACGGCGTGCGCGCCCCCCTGGTGTCGCCCGATGGCCGCTGGCTGTCCTATGTGCGGATCCCCTGGGGCAAACCCGACGACCCGGCGAAGTACCCCAAGGAGCTCGTCCTGCTGCCGCTGACGCCCATCCCTTGAGCCGCTCCAACGGCCCTCAGCTCGCGACGGCCTCGGCGGCCGGCGGGACCTGGCACGTGTCCCCCACGGTCTTCCAGAGCCAGGCGTTCACGTCGAAGCGCGGGTCGCTCAGCATGCGCCCCAGGTCGATGCCGTCCCAGGCCAGGTGTTGTTCATCCGGAGGCCCCATGTCGCTGAGCGTGCCCATCAGCTTGTTCAGCTGCTCTTCGGGGAAGCTGTCGTTGGAGGCGCCGAACATCGCGTAGAAGGCCAGGTGGTGGGTCTGGTCCTCCCGCGGGCCGTCTTCATTGAGGCGGCTGGTGCGAAAGCCGGTGGGCGGGAGCGGGTGCGGGTGGTTGAGGTTCCAGCGCTGGTCCCGCTCCGACGTCAGGCCATCCAGTCCGGAGTCCGTGCCCGCGAACAGCAGGCCCAGGTCGCGTCCGGCCTCCGCGCCATGGATGCGCGTGGTGGGGCCTTCCCCGGTGGTGAGCAGCCACCGGACGCGCTGGACCGCGCGGGAGAACAGCTCCAGGGCGAGCCGCCCCTCCTGGCGCTCCTCTTCGGCCCGCTCCCGGAGGAAGTCGCGCCGCAGGTGGGCGTGTTGCCGGAAGAACTCGCGCACCGCCGCGACCCGCCGCGCCGCGACGGCGGTCAGCCAGTGTCCCCGTGCATCCATGAAGGCCACGGCCTCTACCTGGATGGCATTGTCGGAAAGCGGCGGCGGAGGGGCGGGACGATGCGCCATGGGCGTTCTCCGGGGAAAGGGACACCGGAAATGTCGGAACGCTTCATAAGGCCGGGAGTGGGGACTCCACCGCACTTGTCTGCCATTGCGCATCGCGGACGCCGACCGTGCTCCCGTGCGCAGTCGTCTGGGCCACCTGGGTGTCAGGGCGCATCCGCGGATGTGTTCCCGCCGTGGAGTAGGGTGTGCCCGTTCATGCGTTCACAGTGAGCCCGGGGAGTTACTTCGTGCTTCGTGAGAATAGCGGGCGGGGCCGGCGTATCCCCCCTGCGCGAGCGCGGCCTTCGCCGCTGGCTCCTTCCTGGGTGGCATGCATGACGCGATACCTGTCCCTCCTTCCCTTCGCGGTGGCCTCCGTACTGACGGCCTGCGGCGGAGACCCGGCCGGGCCGGGGGATGACCCCGGCGAGGACCCCTCCCCCAGCGGCTGTGTCCGGACCATCTCCAAGGCCCTGACCTCCACGACGGCCTGGGCGCCGGGGGAGGAGCGGTGCTCCTATGAGGTGACGGGCGTCGTGGAGGTGCACGGCGCGCTCACCCTCGCCCCCGGCACGGTGGTCCGCTTCGGTCCCGACGCGGGACTGCTCGTCACGGCGACGGGCTCCCTTCACGCGGTGGGCACCGAGGCCGCGCCCATCACCTTCACGGGGACGACGCCCACGCCGGGCTTCTGGAAGGGGCTCGCCTTCAAGTCCAACACCCCCGAGAACGCGCTGGAGCACGTGGTCATCTCCTACGCGGGCAGCGAGCAGCCCTTCTGCTGTGACTTCTTCTACGGGCCGGGCGGCAGGCTGGAGGCCCGGGCGTCCGTGGTGGTGGGCTCCAACCAGGGAGCCAGCAGCCAGGTGCGGATCGCGCACACGACGGTGGAGAAGAGCGGCACGCAGGGGCTGTTCGCCTTCAACAAGGCGCGGCTGCCCGGCTTCTCGCGGAACCTCTTCCGGGGCAACCTGGGCGCCCCCGTGGTGGTGAGCGTGTCCACCGCGGGCGCGCTGGACGGCGCGAGCATCTACTCCGGGAACAGCCCCACCCAGCCGGAGGCCAACGGCGACAACGCCGTCCACCTGCTGGCGGCGCCGGAAGCGGACACCACCACGGCGCAGACGCTGCGCAAGCTGGACGTGCCCTATGGTGTCTCCACCGGCGTTCCGGACACGACCGTGGAGTACGCGGGGGCGCTCACCCTGGAGCCGGGGGTGCGCCTCCAGTTCGAGGCGGAGTCCGGGCTCCGCATCACGGAGACAGGCTCCCTGGTGGCGCGAGGGACGGCGGAGGCGCCCATCGTGTTCACGGGCAGGACGGAGACGCCGGGGTACTGGAAGGGCATCTCCATCCTCTCCCTGAACCCGGACAACGTCCTCGCCCACGCGCGGGTGAGCCACGGCGGCTCGGACCCCTTCTGCTGTGACTACTTCACGCGCACGGGCGACATCCGGGCCAGCATCTCCGTGGGAAGCGGCCTGGGGCGGGGCCGGCTGCAACTGTCCGACTCGCTCGTGTCGCAGGGCGCCGGCTGGGGCGTCTTCGTCTTCAAGAACGCCACCTTCACCCAGAGCGCCGGCACCTACGACGGCAATGCCGCCGGCACCGTGGGCTACGAGGCGCCGCCCCTCGCGCCCTGAAACGGAACGACGCCGGACGCGAGGGGCACGGATGGCCCCTCCCGCCCGGCGTCTGGGTTTGAAGCCGGCCTGTCGCCTTACAGCGAGTTGACGAACTTCAGGAGCGCGTTGCGGTCCGCGGCGCTGAGGTTCACGAAGGCCTGCTTGGCGGCCTCGCCCTCGCCGCCGTGCCAGAGGATGGCCTCGGTGACGCTGCGCGCGCGGCCGTCGTGCAGGTACGCCTCACCGCCGGACACGCCCGCCGTCAGGCCAATGCCCCAGAGCGGTGCCGTGCGCCACTCGGCGCCGGAGGCCTGGCCTTCCGGCAGGTTGTCCGCCAGGCCCGCGCCCATGTCGTGCAGCAGCAGGTCCGTGTACGGACGGATGGTCTGGCCGCGGAGCTCGTTCATCGCGCTGTACTGGCTGGTGGTCAGCGTGGGCGCGTGGCACTTCGCGCAGCCCGCGTTGGTGAACACCGTCTCACCCTGCATCGCCGTCGCGTCCGAGTGGTCGCGGCGGGCGGGGACGCCCAGGAGGGCGATGTAGCGGGTCATCTTGTCCAGCTCGCTGTCGCCCAGCTCCGTGCTCGTGCCCGCGCAGCCCTGCTGCGACGAGCCGCAGTCCTGCGTCTTGAACACGTTCGTCGTCACGCCCATGTCGCTGTTGAGCGCCTCGGCCACCTGGTGCTTCACGCGCGCCGTGCCGGCCTTCCAGCCGAAGCGGCCCATGCGCGTGACGCCCGTCTCCGGGTCCTTCACCGTCTGCATGCGGCCGGAGATGCCGTCGCCGTTCGCGTCGTTCGGGTCCGCCAGGCCGGCAATCTGGGACTCCGGCACCGCCTCCAGCAGACCCAGGCCCACCAGCTGCGGCGTGATGCGCGCCGAGAAGTTCGTCGGCGTCACGTTGAGGAAGCTGTAGTTGGGCTTGCGCAGGCTGTACGTCGTGCCGCCGGGCAGCGTGCCGCTCGCCGTCGTCGTCCAGCTGCCGATGCGCACGTCCGCCTCCGGCGTGCCGCTGACCGCGCGCGGCTGCAAGCGGAAGCCCAGCGCGGGGTCCACCGTCACGGTGCCGCCGTTCACCTTGCCCACCTTCACCACGTAGTTGTCCAGCGTGGTGTTCGTGGTGGTGGGCGGCAGGCCGCGGCCGTTCTGCTTGTGGCAGGAGATGCAGGACACGTTGACGTAGTTGTTGCCCAGCTTGTTCGCGTGCGCGGTGAAGAGGGGGTTGTCCGGCTCGGAGTGGCTTCCGTCGCGGAAGTTCGTGTGGTGCAGGCGGCGGCCCTCCACGAAGGGCTGCGCGTTCACCGGCGCCAGGTTGGTGGCCATCTGGAGGAAGCGGTTGTCCGGCTCGTTGGAGAACGGCGTGTGCAGCGTGGTGCGGCCGCCCGCCCAGGCCTTCTCCGGCAGCGGGAAGGAGTCGCGGATGCTGCCCTGGCCCTCGAAGGGCACGATGCCGCCCTGGCCCACGATGTAGAGCATGCCCGTGGAGTAGTAGTTGAAGCGGCCTTCCACCGGCGCCTGGAGGAACACGCCAATCTCCAGCTCCATCCGGTCACCCACGCGGATGGCGCGGCCTTCCTTGGCGTTGAAGTTCACCGACGACGTGTATTTGTAGTCGTTCACCTTCACGAAGTCCGCGTTGTGGAAGTACTCCGCCACCGTGTTGAGGCCGCGGAAGAACGCGCGGAAGTCCGGCGAGTCATACGGATAAATCGTGTACAGGTTCACCGTGATGACGCTGCCGCCCTTGGCGACCGTGTCCACGATTTCAATCCAGTGGGTGCGCTTCTCGAAGTACAGCTTCAGGTAGTGGTCGTAGGCCTGGTACTGGTCCTCGCGCATGTGGCGGTCGCGGACGCGGTCGCCCACGCGGGTGATGAGGGCCGTGGAGGTGTTCTCCACCGTGGCCGGCTCCAGCGCGGTGCTGCTCGTGAACAGCGGCACCACCGGGCCCGCGTCGCCGTTGGGCGGAGGGCCCGCGTCGGGAGTGCCCGTGCCCGAATCAGGCGTGCCCGTGCCCGCGTCCGTGCCACCGCCCGTGCCGGTATGCGTGTAGCGCGTCCAGGTCGTGTCGCGCGCACAGGCGCACGACACATCCCAGTACGTAAAGTTGTAGTCGATGTAGTTGCCGGCGCTCAGGCCGCTGACGGTGAACTGGTTGCGGCCGCCCGTCACCGTCATGCGGATGTTGAGCTGCTGGCCGTCGTTGAGCTTGTAGTGGATGTCGGCCCAGTCCGTCGTGTCGACGTAGAAGAGGGCGGATGAGCCCGATGGCGTAACGCCATACGTGGCGGCTTCTGCGGAGGGAACCGCCAGACAACTGACGGCCAGGAATGCGAGCGCGATTCCCGTGAGTCTGCTTCGGCTCATGGTTGCGAACTCCATTGTGGGGGTGGATGGGGCGTGGGACGGCGAGCGCTGCGAAGGGGACTTCGTAGCTTGTCCGAAGAAAGTCTGAACGCCTGGGAGCCGCAAGGTGGGAGGTCGGAGAATTCGACTTAGACGTGATAACTGATAAATAAGTGAAATTGATGTCATCCCTGACGCGCCGTGTTGTCAGGGATTGACGCGTTGTGTTGCGCTGGGGCCGTGGAGGGCCTCCGCCCGGGTGGCGGCGGGGGATGGGGC
>NZ_RAWN01000182.1:0-18662 GCF_003668895.1 Corallococcus sp. AB045 | reverse complement strand
TGCCCCCCCTGCCCCACCAGCGCTTCGCGGTGACGGAGGACGCGCGCTCCTTCCGCGTGTCGCTGCCGCTGTCGGACCGCTTCGGGGAGGTGGGCCGCCTGGAGCTGGTGATGTCCCGGGAGGCGGTGTCCCAGCGGGTGCTGCGGCGCTGCCAGCCCCTCTTCACGCTGCTGGGGGGAGGTCTGCTGTTCCTGGGGGCCTTCGTGGCGGGCGCGCAGCGGCTGTGGATGCGGCGTCCCCGGCGCTGGCTGGGCGCGGCGTTCTCCTTGAGCTTCCTGGGCCTGACGCTGGCCACGTCCCTGGCGCTTGCGGACCTCTATTCCGACGGGCTGCACCAGCGCACCAGCAGCCTGGCGCACTCGCTGGCGCGGCGGCTGAACGAGGCGGCGCGGCTGGGCCTGACGCTCTCCCACCTGCGTGGCCTGGACACCCTGCTGGAGGAGTACCAGCACACCAACGCGGACCTGGGCTCGCTGGCGCTCATCGCGGATGAACGGGTGCTCGTCCAGGTGGACGCGGGCGCGGAGCGCACGGGGGACGAGCGCTTCGAATACACCATCGACCTGGAGCTCACGGAGGGCCCGTGGAACCTCCCCGTGCGCCTGGAGGTGGGCGCCGCGAAGGGCGCGCTCCAGGCGCGGCTCTGGCGCACGGCCCCTGGCTTCCTCCTCCTCTTCGCCGCCTCCAGCCTGTTGGGCCTGCTGGTGCTTGGAGCATTGGCGCCCCTGCCCCGGCGTGGCTCCGGCTCGCGCGCCTTCGAGCAGCGGACGGTGGGCCGGCTCCAGCCCCTCGCCTTCCTCGGGGGCTTCCTGGAGGGGCTCCCCTTCGCCTTCCTCCCCGTCGCCGCGCAGGCCCTCCTCCCGGGCGGCGGCGCCGCGCTGCTCGCCGTCGCCTTCCAGGGGGCCTGCGCGCTCGCGTTCGTCCCCGCCGAGCGTTACGCGCGGCAGGGTCACCTCGGGCGCTGGCTCGTGGTGGCCCTGGGGGTGTCCACCGCGGCCTTCGCGTTGATGGCGTTCACCTCGGACCTGCGCGCGTGGCTGGTGCTGCGCGGGCTCTGCGGGTTCGGGCTGGGGGCGCTGGCCGCCGGGACGCGGGCGTATCTGCTCGCCGCGCTTCCCCCGGGACAGCCGCCCCGGCGCCTCGCGAGGCTCACCCTGGCCCGGGGTGGCGGCCTGCTCGCCGGCACGGTGCTGGGCGCGCTCGTGGCGGCCCACCTGGGCCCGTCCCCGGTGTTCCTGTTCGCGGCCCTCTGTGGCCTGGGCGCGCTCGCGTATTCGCGGCACTGGCTGCCCCCCCTGGAGGCGCGGAACCGGTCCGCCGCGCCTCGTGCCTTCCGGGCCTCCCTCACGCCTCCGCCCCCGCCTCCGGGGGCGTGGAGTCAGCGCGAGCACCGCCGGGCGCTGCTGTTCGTCGGGCTGCCGTCGTGGCTTTCGCGCGGGGGCGTGCTCGGGCTCGTGTTGCCCCTGTGGCTCATGGGCGAGGGCAAGGACACGGACCGCATCGGTCAGCTGCTCGCGCTCGTCGCGCTGGGCGCGTTGCTTCCCCATGCCCTGTCGGCGCGCCTCGACGGGAGCCGGAGGCTGCTTCAGGGGGGCGTGCTGGGCACCGGGCTGTCACTGCTCGCGCTCGCGGCCTTCGGCTCGCTGGAGCCCGTCCGCGCGCTGGCGCTCTGCCTGCTGGGAATGTCCCTGGGGCTCGTCCACGTCCCGCTCGACCACCACGTCGAAAGCCAGCCGGCGGAGGGCGCGCGCGGGCGCACCTGGGCCTCCATCACTCCGCTGTTCGGCGCGCTCGGGCAGTGCGTGGGGCCGCTCCTCGTCAGCGCCTTCTGGAGGCCCCCGGAGGATCCGCTCCCGGTGCTCGGAGGGCTGGGCGTCGGGGTGCTGCTGCTGGGGGCCGCCCATTCCTGGATGACCCGGGCCCCGCCCGGTCGCGAGGTGCGCCGTGCGTGACTGGCTGCTGGGCCTGCTGCTGCTGCTGTGCGTGTCCTGTCCGGTCCAGGCACAACCGGACGACATCTCCACCTGGGTGGCCCTGCCGCCGGAGACGCTTCGCGGCTGGCGGGTGGAGGCGACCGCGCAGCGGATCCTCATCACCCCTGAGCAGCCCCCCACGCCCCAGCTCCAGGTGCGCGAGGTGCTGGTGTTGCTCACCGTGGCCCAGAGCAGCCTCAACTGGATCCTGGAGGGCATGCTGCCCGTGCTGCGCAATCAGCGCGTGCGGGTGGACCTCACGCTCTACAAGCTCGGCACGGGCCGCGAGGAGCAGGAGCGGATGCTCGCGCTGGCGGACTCCGGCCAGTTCGACCTCATCGTCGCCATGGGCTCGGACGCGACGCGCTTTCTCTACAACCGCTTCGGCAACCAGCCCACGCCGGTGGTGGCGCTGTGCAAGTCGCCGGAGCTGTGGCTGGGCTTCGAGGAAGGTGCTTCCCAGCAGGCCAAGCCGGACAACATGGCCTTTGTCTCGCTGTCGCTCTCCCCCGACGTGCAGCTGCACTACCTCCAGGAGCTGCTGGGCCCGTTGAAGGTGCTGACGGTGGTGTACGACCGCCGCAACCAGAGCACGGTGGAGGTGGAGGCGGAGGCCATGCGGCGGCTGTCCGCGCGGGACGGCTTCCAGTTGCTGGAGCTGGCCGTGGAGGGCAAGCGCGGCGCGGAGGAGACGCTCTCCGAACAGCTTCCGCGCATGGCCCGCGCGATGCGGCAGATAGACCCCGACGGCCGGCACAGCCTCTTCTGGGTCACCACCTCCTCCGCGGTGTACGACGAGCTGGAGCGCATCGACCGGTACTCCGAGGGCATTCCGGTGCTGGGCTCCGTGCGCGAGGCCGTGCGCGAGGGGAACTCCAGCGCGGTCATGTCCATTGGCGTGCCCTTCAAGAGCGCCGGCCAGCTGGGCGCGCGCTACATGCTGGAGGTGCTGGGCTCGCGCCTCCCGGCGTCGCGGCTGCCCATGGGGGTCATCTCCCCGCCGGACCTGGCCATCCACCTGCGGCGGGCGCGGCAGCTGGACATCAAGCTGCCCTTCCACTTCCTGGAGCAGGCCAGCTCCCTCTACGACCTGGATGGCCGGCTGGTGCGCCAGGACGGACAGCCCGCCGTGTCCGCCCCGGCGGCCTCGCCATGAGCGCTGGCGTCGCGAAGCCCGCGCCTCTGGAGCTGCTGCTGGAGCTGGTGCGCGCGCAGGAGGCGGGCGACCCCTTCCACTTCCGGATGGAGTCGCAGGAGTACCTCCTGCGGCGCGCCCGGGGCAGCTACGCACGCGCGGCGCTCGACTGGGAGCCGGCGCTCCTGTCGGACCTCGCGGAGCTGGAGAAGCCCCAGCCGGACCGCAACGTGGTGCAGCGTCTGGGGGAACGGCTGCGCGCGTTCCTGGAAGGCGTGGGCTGGGACGCCCAGGCGAACGACATCGCCGCCGCCGTCCAGGTGGGGCGCCCGGTGCACCTCACCTTCCGCTTCGCCGCGGCGGAGCTCTTCGCGCTGCCCTGGGAGCTGCTCACGCTGGGCACCTCCGGGCGCACCGTGGCGGAGCTGCCCGGCGTCCTGATCCGCTACGAATGGCCTGCGTCCGGAGACCTGCCCGCGCCGGGCACCTCCCAGCAGGGCCGCGTCCTCTTCGCCTGGTCCGCCGCCGGAGGCCAGGTGCCGGCCCGGGCGCATCAGCAGGAGCTGAGCGGAGCCTGCCGGCAGGGCGCGTACCCGTTCGAGCCGGAGCGGGACGTCCTGCCGCACGTCTCGCTGGCGTCGCTGTCGGAGGCGCTCAACCGCCCCGGCGAACCCGTGTCCGTGCTCCACCTGCTGTGCCACGGCGGACGGCGCGGGCAGACGTATGGCCTGCTCTGGGACGCGTCGTGGGAAGGAGGCGAACCGGAGCTGGTGGACGGCGCGACGCTGCGCCAACTGCTCATGCCCCACGCGGCGACGTTGCGGCTGGTGGTGCTGTGCGCGTGCCAGAGTGGCGCGGGCGCGACGGACAACCACCTGGGCAGCGTGGCCCAGGCGCTCCATCGCGCGGGACTGCCCGCGGTGGTGGCCTCGCGCCTGCTGCTCTCCGTGCCGGGCTCCGTCGTGCTCACGCGCGCCCTCTACCGCGCGCTGCTGGTGAAGCCCGCATCGCTGGAGGAGGCGGTGGGGCACGCCCGGCGCCTGCTAGCGCTGGACACCACCGCGTTGGACCACGTCTCGCTCCAGCTCTACGCGCGCGCGGAGCACGGCGGAGACACGCGCCCGGTGGCGCTCCGGCCCTACCGGGGCCTCTTGCCCTTCCAGCAGGAGGACCGCCGCTTCTTCTTCGGCCGCGAGTCGCTCCAGCAGGAGCTGCTCCAGCGCGTCCACGAGGCGGTGGAGGGCCAGCGTCCCCGCTTCCAGGTGCTGGCCGGTGTCTCCGGCAGCGGCAAGTCCTCGCTCGCCCTCGCGGGCCTTCCCCAGGAGCTTCGTGCCGCGGACTGGGAGGTGCGGCTGCTCAAGCCCGGACAGGGAGCGGCGGAGGCGCTCCACGAAGTGCGCCAGGCCCCACCGGAGCGCCGGCAGCTCTTGCTGGTGGACCCCTTCGAGGACCTCTTCACCGCGATGGAGTCCCCGGCGCGCCGCGACCTGGCCACCGCGCTGTGGGGCCTCGCGAAGGATCCGGAGCGCCGGGTGGTGGTGCTGGCCACGCTCCAGGTGGACTACCTGGGACGCTGCGGCGACCTGGTGGTGGACGCGGAGGGCACGCGCCTGGACGCGGCCGTGTATTCGGACGCCCACCGCCTCTTCGTCACGGAGCTCCAGGGTGATGCGCTGCGAGCGGCCATCGAGGGCCCCGCGCACAAGGTGGGGCTGCGCTTCGAGGCCGGGCTGGTGGACCGGCTCCTCCAGGAGGTGGGGCAGGAGCCCGGGTCGCTGCCGCTGCTCCAGTACGCGTTGGATCAACTCTGGGAGGAACGCGAGGGGCAGCAGCTCACCCACCGCGCCTACGCGGCCCTGGGCGGCGTCGCGGGGGCGCTGAAGCGGGCGGCGAACCGGCTCTATGAATTGTTATCTCCGAGCGCGCAGGGGCAGGCACGCCGGCTGCTGGTGGAGCTGGTGGACTTCCAGGGCGGGCCGTCGCACGGCAGGCGCCGGCGGGTGCGCTCGCAGCAGCTGCGCCCCACCCCGCCGGAGCCCCGCGCCGACTTCGACCGGGTGCTGGGCGTGCTGCTCACCGCGCGGCTGCTGACCCGGGAAGAGGACGCGTCGGGCGTGGAGTGGTTGCAGCTGTCGCACGAGTCCCTGCTGCGCACCTGGCCGGAGCTGGCGGAGTGGGCCCGCGCGGACCGCGAGCGCATCCAACACTTCCGCGAGCTGGAGTCCTGGGCCCAGGACTGGATCGCGCACCGGAGCGCTCCCGACGGCGGCGCGCCCTATCTCCTGTCCGGAAGCCGGCTGGGCTACGCGCAGGACATCCTGCGGCGCTACAGCGAGGAGCCGGGCGAGGACGTCCTCCAACTGCTGGACGCCAGCGTGGCCTCCGCCGAGGCCCAGGACGCATCGGCGCGCCAGCGTCTGGTGCGGATGCTGGTGGCCGCGCTGGTGGTGGCGGGGGGGATGGCGGCGCTCGCGTGGAACGCGCGCCAGCTGGAGGCCCGGGCCTGGCGGGAGCGGCAGGAGGCGCGGCACTACGCCCAGCGCGCCCGGGACCTGGTGCTGCTGGACGTCGCCCGGAAGCTGCGGCGTGACAATCCCACGCTGGCCCTGCTCATGCTTCGCGAGGTCCAGGAGCCCGGCCGGCTCCGGGGCTGGGCCCAGGACGTGTCCGGGGTCCTCCAGGAGCCGCTGAGCCGCGCGGTGCTGCGCGGCCACGCCCAGGCCGTGGTCCACGTGGAGGTCAGCTCGGACGGGCAGCGCGTGGTGACGGCGTCGAAGGACGGCACCGCGCGGCTGTGGCGCACCAGTGGCGAGGGAGCGCCGGTGGTGCTCACGGGCCACGCGGGGCCCGTCTACCACGCCACCTTCAGCCCGGCGGGAGGGCAGCGCGTGCTCACCTCCTCGCACGACGGCACGGCGCGGCTGTGGAGCACGGCGGACGGCGTGTTGCTGCATACGTTCCGGCACCGCGGCGTCGTGCAGTGGGGGGCCTTCAGCCCGGATGGCCAGCGCGTGGCCACGGCCTCGCGAGACGGGCTGGCGCGGCTGTGGCGGGTGGAAGGCACCGGCGAGCCGCGCGAGGTGCGGCACCGGGGCGCCGTGCAGACCGTGGCCTTCAGCCCGGATGGGCGGTGGCTGCTGACGGCGTCGCTGGACGGCACCGCGCGCCTGACTCCCGTGGAGGGGACGGAAGGCCCGCGCGAGCTGCCCCACCCCGCCCCCGTCACCTCCGCCACGTTCGACCCGGAAGGCACCCACGTGCTGACGGTGGCCCGGGACGGCGTCGCGCGCGTCTGGCCCGTCAACGGCACCACCGCCCCCGTGGCGCTGAAGGGACACCAGGGCGAGGTGACCACCGCGCGCTTCAGCCCGGATGGGCACCAGGTGGTGACCGCGTCGGTGGACACCACCGCGCGCCTCTTCCGGGCCGACGGGCGAGGCGAGCCTCGCGTGCTGCGCGGCCACCAGGGCGCCGTGCGCCTGGCCACCTTCGGGGGACCGCTGGGCGAGTGGATCCTCACCGTCTCCTCGGATACCACCGCGCGGCTGTGGTCCGCGCGCGAGGACACGCCGCCCCGGCTGTTGCTCGGCCACCGGTCCACCCTACTGTGGGGCGGCTTCGGTCCGGACGGCAAGCAGGTCGTCACCGCCTCCGTCGACGCCACCGCGCGGGTGTGGCGCCTGGACGCGCCCCAGGACTCGCTCCCGCTCCAGACGTCCGCGGGTTTCCTCTGGTCCGTGGCCTTCAGCCCGGACGGCACGCAGGTGGCCACGGCGTCGCAGGACGGGGCGGTGCGCCTCTGGTCGGAGGACGGCCGGGCCACGCACGTCCTCCGGGGCCATGCGCAGGACGTGCGCTCCGTGGCCTTCAGTCCGGATGGCCGGTGGCTGCTGACGGCCTCGCTGGACGGCACCGCGCGCCTGTGGCCGGCGGACGGAAGCACGGCGGGCCGGCGCGTGCTGGCGTCCCAGCGCGAGCCCTTCTTCGGCGCGGCCTTCAGCCCCGATGGCCAGCGCGTGGCGCTCGCATCCAGCCCGCGCGCCACCCGCATCGTGAGCGTGGATGGGACGCGGCCGCCCGTCGCGCTGGAGGGCCACGGCGACCAGGTCCGCTCCGTGGCCTTCAGCCCCGACGGCCAGCGCCTCATCACCGCATCTCAAGATGGCACCGCCCGCATCTGGAGCGCGGAGGGGCGCCTCACCGCCACGCTCTACAGCCACGACGACTGGGTCCTCTCCGCCGCCTTCCACCCGAAGGATCCCACCCAGGTGCTCACCTCCTCGCAGGACGGCACGGCGCGCCTCTGGACCGTGGAGAACGGCCGGGTGCGAGGCGTGCGCGCGCTCCTGCGCCATGACGCGCCGGTGCCCTGGGCCACCTGGAGCCCGGAGGGTAGCCGCGTCGTCACCGCGTGCGCGGACGGCCGTGCCCGCGTGTGGCTCACGGACGCGCCCGGCGAGCCGTACCTCATCCTCTCCGCGCACGAAGGCGAGGTGACCTCCGCCGTGTTCAGCCCCCGCGCGGAGGAGCCCCGGCTCGTCACCGGCTCCACGGACGGCAGCGCCCGGGTGTGGCGTCCGCGCGAGCCGCTCCCCATCGAGCGGCTCCAGGAGAAGCTCCAGGCGACCAGCTCCGCGTGCCTGACGCCCGGCGAGCGGCGCGGCCTGCTGGGCGACCTGCCCGCGAAGGCCCTGGAGGCCAACGCCGCGTGTGAGCAGCGGCATGGACGCCCACCACTCCCGGACGAGCCCTGAAGCCTTCCAGCGGCGCTCACAACTCCCAGCCACCCGGCGTCTTCCAGACACCCACGGCCCGGCCTCCGCCGGGGCCGGCAACCCGGGAGTCCGCCCGATGGCCCTCTTTGGCTTTGGTTCCAAGTCCCCCAAGTCCTCCAAATCCTCTCAGTCCGACGAAGCCTCCGAGTCCGCCGAGCCGAAAGGCGAAACATTCCAGGCGCTGACGCTGGAGCAGCTGCGCTCGTTCCTGACCCGGCTGCCCAAGGCGCGCGCGCAAGAGGTGCTGCCGCACCTGAACGACGCCATGTCCGAGGCGGGCATCAACACCCCACGCCGCCAGGCCGCGTTCCTGGCGCAGCTGGCGCACGAGAGCGCCGAGTTCCGCTACTTCGAGGAGCTGGCGACCGGCCGCGCCTACGAGCGGCGCAAGGACCTGGGCAACGTCAAGCCGGGTGACGGCGCGCGCTACAAGGGCCGCGGGCCCATTCAAATCACCGGCCGAACCAACTACCGCGCCGCGGGCAAGGCGCTGGAGCTGGACCTGGAGGAGAACCCCGCCCGCGCGGCCGACCTGGACGTGGGCTTCCGCACCGCAGCCTGGTTCTGGAACAGCCGCGGCCTCAACAAGCACGCCGACAAGGGCGAGTTCGACGCCATCACCCGGCGCATCAACGGCGGCTACAACGGCAAGGCCTCGCGCGACACCTACTACCAGCGCGCGCTGCGGATGCTGGACAAGAAGTGACGCGCCCCCGGGCGCGTCCTGCCGCCCCCTGAAACACGAAGAGCCCGCGACCTGAAGAAGGCCGCGGGCTCCTTTGTCGTCATGGCGTCTACTTGCGCTTGGACGGAGTGGACGCGGGCTCCGTCGTCGCTTCCTCCTCCGTGGAGGTGCTGCCGTCGGAGGACTCGACGGTGCCGCCCGCCAGGTGCTTGCCTCCGGGACGGAACAGCATGCGCACCGTGAGCTTGCTGGAGTCCTTCTCGTTGAGGTCGTGCAGGCGCGTGTGTTCCTTCTTGGTGCCGCCGCCGAAGATGGAGAACCAGCGCTTGGGTTGCGGCTTGTCCTCGGGGATGTCGCTGTCCTGCTCCGTCATCTCGAACTCGAAGCTGGCGGAGACCTCCAGCTCCGCCACGGAGAAGGAGTAGTGCTTGCGCGCCGTCTCCTCCGCGATGTCCAGCGAGGACTGGACGGCCAGTATGAGGTCGTGGATGAGGACTTGCGCGTGGTCAGGCGTGGGATTGGGCTTTGCCATGGGATGGGATGGGCGGCGGAAGGGTGGATGGCGAGCCGCCACCGCCGGTGCTCCAGAACGAAGCACCGGCGGCGACGGGTGTGTCTTGCTTCAGCGTGTTCTGCTCAGACAGACGGCGGGCTTCAGGCGCCGCCGCCGGTGCTGCCACCCTGGGCCGCGAGCAACGCCGCGGGCTTGATGGTGCACTTCACGGTGAGCCCCATGTGCTCCTTGTAGTCGAGCGTGAGCTTCTCCTTGATGCTCATGCGCCAGACGTTGAGGGCAACGTCCGTCTCGCTCTTGATCTCGAAGTCGCTCGTGAGGTTCACCTCGAAGTAGTACTCGGCGATCGTCATCGGATCCATGCCCGACGACATGAGGCGCTGCGCGGTGCGGGCGGCACCCGCGAAGGCGATGATGTAAGCGGACAGCTGGGCGGCGGACTGCATGGGAGTGCTCCTGGGATTGGGTTGACGGCGGACATGCCGGGCACTGCGTCCACAGGACGCCGCACGCCATTTGTGTGTGAATGCCAACGCCAGACATCCATGGCTCACACGGCCACCACCCGGCGCGTCCTGCCGTCACGCGCACGACTTCCCGGGCGCGCACGCCAGGAGCCCTCCCAAAACATGAGCACGCAGAACGTCGAGTTGTTGTTGTCCCACGCCGATTCACACGAGCCGGTGGCCCCCGACGGCCTGCCCGCCGACGCCGCGACGCAGGTTCCGCGCGACGACGACACGCAGGGGCGCGAGGAGCGCCACCTGTGGGACGACGGCGAAGACCCCAACTCCCTGCCCGCGCAGCGCTGGGGGCTGGTCGCGCCGGAGGGGCCTGAAGGAGACCGGCTGCTCGCGCTGATGGAGCCCCTGCGCCGGCACCGGCAGGAGCAGCAGGACGGCCACCCGGTGCGCGTCTACCGGGTGAGCCCGGAGCTGGCGGCGGAGGGGCGGAACCTGGAGGACTTCACCCGCTGGGTGCGCGTCGTGCTGGACGACGAAGCGGTGCCCGTGGCGGACCGGCCCCGCTACCTGCTCTTCCTGGGGGACTTCCACCAGGTGCCCTTCGAGCTGCAGCAGGCCGCGGCCCACGACGCCTACGTGGGGCGGCTGGCCTTCCGGCGCGACGAGGACTACGCGGCCTACGTGGACAAGGTGCTGCGCTGGGAGAACGCGCCCTCCGCCGAGCGCCAGCCCCGCTCGCTCTTCTTCACCGTCCACGACGGCACCGCCGCGACGCGGACGGGCTATCATTCGCTGGTGGCCCCGGCCATCGCGTCAGCCCGGCAGGAGCGGGAGCTGGGCCGCTTCCCCGCGCGGGACGTGCTGGAGCTGGGCCTGCCGGGAGAGCCCGGCGCCAACGCACTGCTGGAGCAGGCCGCGCTCCAGGAACCCACCCTGCTCTTCTCCATGAGCCACGGCCTGGGCAGTCCCCGCGCGGGCTGGCGGAGCACCGACGCGAAGCTCGCGCTCCAGGGGGCGCTCAACCTGGGCGAAGGCCAGCACCTGGATGGCGCGGCGCTGGCCCAGCGGCCCTTCCTGCCCGGCGGCATCTGGTTCCTCTTCGCGTGCTTCGGCGCGGGCACGCCGTCGCGCAGCGCCTTCCATCACTGGCTGAAGCAGTTGCAGGCGGGAGGCCAGTTCAGCGGGAGGCTGGAGTCGCTCACCGCGGCGCTGCCCCGGCCCGGGGAGCGACCCTTCGTCGCCGCGCTGCCGCAGTCCGCGCTGGCCAACCCCCAGGGACCGCTGGCGGTCATCGGCCACGTGGACCTGGCGTGGACGTATGGCTTCCAGGACCGCGACCACCGCCAGGGCAAGGTGTCCCGTTTCATGGAGCCGCTCCAGCAACTGGCGCGGGGCCGGCGCGTGGGCCTGGGCCTGAGTTGGCTGCTGCGCGGGGGCCACCAGGCCAACCTGGAGCTGACCACGCTGTATGACCAGGAGGAGGCGGCCCGGAGCGCCGGGAAACCCTCCACGGTGGATCCGCTGCGGCGCTCGCACCTGTGGATGCTCCGGCAGGACCTGGGCGGCTACGTGCTGCTGGGCGACCCGGCCGTGCGTCTGCCATTGGCTCCGCGCTGACGGTTGGAAACAACAAAACCCCGGGCGGCGTGCAAGGCCCCCCGGGGTTCGAGCTTCGCGACGCGCAGGGCTCAGGCGGAGCGGGGCCCGCCGCGCTCCACACCGTGCAGCGTGAGGTTGCGCAGGGTGTCGTCGGCCAGCTCGAAGAGGCTGGCCTGCGCCTTCAGCAGCTGGTCGCGCGCCAGCTGCTCCAGCGCGTAGAACGGCGCCAGGGTCTCCAGCGCCTTGCGCACCCACTCCTCGTGCTGCGAGCGCAGCGGCCGCGCGGCGGCGTCCCCCTCCACGAACTGGCGGGAGTATTCGAGCGCGGAGCGCTGGGCGGCGATGGCCTGGTGCAGGGCGCCCCGCCCCAGGTCCATCAGGTGGGCATACGGATCGACTCTCTTCGCTTCGGTCATGGCGTTGCTCCTTCGGGTCAAGACAGGTGGGTGCTTCTAGAGGCGGTGGACGACGGCGCCCCCTTCGGCCGGCGACAGGTCCTCGTCACCGAACGCCTGGGGCCCGTTCGCCAAGGGCTGCGTCCACGGCGAGGTCTCCAGGGCGCGCTTCATGTCCCGGTAGCCGTCCGCCCGGCGCTCCGCGATGGAGGCGCGGGAGAACTCCGCGTCGCTGCTGGAGATCTGGTGCTCACCGCGCTGGTACGTCAGGTGGATGATGTCCAGCCGGGGCGCGGGCTTCGTCAGGGGCTCGTCGCTGAACGCGAGCGGCGAGGACGCGGACATGTGCCGCGTCACCCGGGTCGCGGTCCGGCGCAGGTTCCACACGGTCGCGAACTGGTCCACCTGCTGCGACGTGCGGCCCGCGAACTGGATGGACTTCATGCGCCAGCTCGCCTCGTCCAGGTTCCGAGGCAGCGGCGCGCGCGCCTCGAACAAATCAATCATGAAGACGAGGGAGTGCCGCTGGGGCGGGTCGTCCAGGATGGCGTTGAGCGGCGTGTTGGTGACGCAGCCGCCGTCCCAGTACAGCTCCCCGTCGATGAGGCTGGGCGGAAAGGCGGGCGGCAGCGCGCCGCTGGCGAGCACATGGTCCGGCCCCAGGGCGCTTCGCGTGTTGTCGAAGAACACCAGGTGGCCGTCGCTCACGCGGGTGGCCCCCAGGCTCAGCCGCGTCGCGCGGGAGTTGATGTAGTCGAAGTCCACCAGCCGCCGCAGCGTCGAGCGCATGGGCCGGGTGGAGTAGAAGCTCAGCGCCTCCGGCGAGCCCGGCGGCGCGAGCTGCGGGGGTATCGCGCGGGGCGCGTAGAAGCCGGGCTGGCCGAAGAGCAGGCTGGTCATGTGGCTGCCCAGGTTGAAGAGCTGGCGCAGGCGGCCCTTGAAGAGCGAGCCCCACTCACTGCCCGGCCAGGACACCTCGCGCCAGAACGCCTCCAGCCGCTCGAGCCGCTGCTCCGGGCGGTTGCCCGCGACCAGCGCGGCGGTGAAGGCGCCAATGGAGATGCCGGAGACCCAGTCCGGATGCAGGCCGGCCTCCTCCAGGGCCTGATAGGCCCCCACGTGGTAGGCGCCCAGGGCCCCGCCGCCTTGAAAGACGACGATGACCTGCGGGCGCTCCTGGGGTGCTTGCGGCTGTGTCATGGATGTCCTCTCGCGGGTGCTGCGGTGGAGTGCCGCCCCGGAGGAGCGGGGGGCTGATGGATCCCAATCCACCCTTCCCAGTCCCCCGCTCCCCGAGGCAGCGCTCCAGGGACGTCCGCGCCCGGGCGGTTGTGAATCCACGCCGGCTTTGAGGTCACGATTTTCACACCCGGCGAGCGTCCGCGTCCTTCAGGCGCAGCTTTCAACCCCTGGAGACAGACATGAGTGGACGCGTGGCAGTGGTGACAGGAGGAACGCGCGGCATTGGCGCGGCGAGCGCCGACGCCCTCCGGCAGCAGGGTTACCGCGTGGCGGTCACCTACTATGCGAATGAACAGGCGGCGCAGAACTTCACGGGGCGCACCGGCATCCCGACGTTCCGCTTCGACGCCGCCAACACCGCCCAGTGTGTCGCGGGCGTGAAGAAGATCGTCGAAGCGCTGGGTCCCATCGAGGTGCTGGTGAACAACGCCGGCATCACCCGGGACGCCATGCTGCACAAGATGACGTCCGAGCAGTGGAACGAGGTCATCCAGACGAACCTCACCTCGTGCTTCAACCTGTGCAACGTCGTGGTGGGCCCGATGCGCGAGCGTGGCTTCGGCCGCATCATCAACATCGGATCCATCAACGGGCAGACGGGCCAGCTGGGCCAGACGGCCTACGCGGCGGCCAAGGCGGGCATGCATGGCTTCACCCTGGCGCTGGCGCGCGAGGGCGCCGCCCGCGGCGTCACCGCCAACCTCATCGCGCCGGGCTACATCGACACGGACATGGTGCGCACCGTGCCTCCGGACGAACTGGTGCGCATCCGCACGCGCATCCCCGTGGGCCGCCTGGGGCGCGCCGACGAAATCGCCCGCGCCGTGACGTTCCTCGCCTCCGACAAGGCCGGCTTCATCACCGGCTCCACGCTCACCATCAATGGTGGGCAGCACATGTACTGAAGGAGGCCGCGAATGAACGCATCCCTGGAGCCCATGCGGCGCGCCTTCCTGGAAGTCCTCCTCCGGCTGGCGATGGACCCCCAGCGGATGCTCGCGGCGGGAAGCGACCTGTGGGAACGCTCCCTGCGCGGGGGCGTCCCACCGGAGCCCGCCCCTTCCGCGCCGGACCGCCGCTTCCGAGACCCGGCGTGGAGGGAGCAGCCCTTCTTCGACGGCCTGCGCCGCGCGTACCTCACCGGCGCGGGCTGGCTGGAGGACCTGGTGGCCCAAGCGCCGGGCGTGGACCGGCACACGGCGCACCAGGCGCGCTTCTATGCGCGCCAGCTCACCGACGCGCTGTCGCCGTCCAACTTCCCCGCGCTCAACCCGGAGGTGCTCCGCGCCGCGCGCGAGTCCCACGGCCTGAGCCTGCTCAAGGGGATGGAGGCGCTGTGCCAGGACCTGGCGCGAGGCCAGGGCCAGCTGGCGACGCGCATGACGGACCGGCGGACGTTTCGGCTGGGGGAGAACCTGGCCACCACGCCGGGCGACGTGGTGCATGAGGAGCGCCTGTTCCAGCTCATCCAGTACCGGCCCACCACGTCCACCGTCTACCGCCAGCCGCTGCTGGTGGTGCCGCCGTGGATCAACAAGTTCTACATCCTGGACCTGCGCCCGGAGAACTCGTTCGTCCGCTGGGCGGTGGAGCGCGGGTACACGGTGTTCCTCATCTCCTGGGTGAACCCCGACGAAACGCACGCGGACGTGGACTGGGAGGACTACCTCGTGCACGGACTGATTGCCGCGCTGGAGGCCGTCTCCCGCGCCACCGGCGAGGAGCGGGTCTCCACGCTGGGCTACTGCATCGGAGGAACGCTGCTGGCGTCGGGGCTCGCGTGGCTCGCCGCCCAGAATGATCCGCTCGTCGCCAGCGCGACGCTGCTCACCACGCAGGTGGACTTCAGCGAACCAGGGGACCTGGGGGCCTTCGTCGACGCGCAGCAACTGGAGCGGCTGGAGGCCCACATGCGCGAGCGCGGCTATCTGGAGGGGCTGGAGATGATGACCACCTTCAACCTGCTCCGGGCGAAGGACCTGGTCTGGCCCTTCGTGGTGAACAACTACCTGCTCGGCCGGGAGCCGGCCCCCAGCGACTTCCTCGCGTGGAGCACCGACCCCACGCGCATGCCCGCACGCGCGCACGCGACGTACCTGCGGGAGCTGTACCTGCACAACCGCCTGGTCCAGCCGGGCGCGCTGTCGCTCGCGGGCATCCCCCTGGACCTGGGCCGGGTGAAGACGCCCCTCTACGTGCAAGCCTGCCGGGAGGACCACATCGCGCCCTTCCGCTCGGTGTACCGGGGAGCGAGGCACTACCGGGGTCCCGTGCGGTTCGTGCTCGCGGGCTCGGGCCATGTCGCCGGCGTCATCAACCCGCCGTCCGCGAACCGGTATCGCTATTGGGTCCCGAAGCCCCGTCCGGTCGCGTCATCCGGGAACGCCACTGCGTCACCTGGAAACGCACCTGCGTCCGCCCCAAACGCGGATGTGTTTGCGTCGCATTCAAACGCAGTCGCGTCTTCCCTGGACGCGGATGGGATTGCACCCTGCGGAAAGACGGATGTGATTGCGTCGACACCGGACGCGTCTGCGTCCTCCGTGGACGCGGATGGGATTGCGTCGCACGCGGACGCGGATGCGTGGCTTCAGGACGCGGAGGAACACCCGGGGTCCTGGTGGACGGACTGGGAGTATTGGCAATCCGAGCGCTCGGGAGAACGCGTCCCTGCCCGGATCCCCGGCGAGGGAGGGCTTCGCATCATTGAAGCGGCTCCGGGGCGCTACGTGCGCTCGCGCATCCTCCCGGAGTGAGCAGCGCGAGCCGTGCTCCGCCGGCCTGCCTGGCGGAGCACGGACCTGCGCTCAGCGGGGGCACGGCTCTTGCGAAAGGGTGGTCCGAAGGATTCCGTACGCGAGCTGGATGCGCTTTCTCACGTTGCAACTGGTCAACCGGAGCTGTTCAGCGATGTCGGCATAGGACATGTCCTGGAGGTAGCGCATCACCAGGGGCACCCTCAGATTGGCAGGCAGCGCCTCGATGCATTCGCGGACCGCCGCGGCGCTCTCGCTCCGGAGCAGGCCCGCGTCGGGCAGCAGTTCCTGGGACTGAGGCTCCGCCGACTCCAAGTCCTCCATCCACTCCTCGGCGTCGCCCCAGCGCTGGCGCTCGCGGTGGATGTCCATGCAGACGTTGTGGAGGATGCGGCCCAGCCAGGCCCTCGGGTTGAGGATCTTCCCGGGCGACACGTAGTTCTGGTGGGCCCGGAGCATCGCGGTGTCCACCGCGTCCTCCGCGTCCACCACGTTCCCTCCCATCAGCCGCAGCGCCTGCTGGAACAACGGCTCCTTGTGCTGCTCCCACACACGCCAGAAAGAGGGATTGGTGTTTTCTCTCACGGTTTCCAGTGCTCCAAAAGTGCATCTGGAAACGGTGCAGCGAGATGTCTGTGAACAACCCTTGAACAACTCCAAAAAGGGCAGCCCGGAAATCCACGGGAAATCACAAGCCGTAGCGGCCGGCGTCTTCCTGGCGTTCACCCCCCGAACGCATGGCGGAGCCAATGAGCGCGCGACAGGAAGCGGAGCAGGACACCCTCGAGGAAGAGAACCCCCTGAAGGAACACCTCGCACTCCAGTGGAGCAGGCAGGCGGGCGCGAGCTTCCCGAAGTTGTGGGTGGGTCATCTGGAGGGCGACGAGCGTGGCGTCTTCGCCAAGGTGCCCATCGCGGCGGGAGAAGAGGTGCTGCGGGTGCCGCGCGCGTGCCTGGTGACGCTGGACGTCGCGAGAGCGTCGGACATCGGCCGGCTCATCGCCACGCACGCGCCCGACACGAGCGAGGAGTGCTACCTGGCGGCGTTCCTGCTCCAGGAGAAGGAGCGCGAGGACTCGGCCTGGAAGCCGTACCTGGACGTGTTGCCCCGGTCCTTCCCGCACCTGCCGCTGTTCTTCGACGCGCAGGAGCTGTCGCTGCTCCAGGGCTCCTCCGCGCTGCGAGAGGTGGCGCGGTGGAAGGAGCTGCTGCTCACGCGCTACGCCATGCTGGCGCAGCGGGTGCCGGGCTTCGAGCGCTTCACGCCCGACGCGTACCTCTGGGCGCAGCACGTGTTGATCAGCCGCAGCTTCGGCCTGACGGTGGCGGGCAAGCTCACGCGGTGCTTCGTGCCGGTGGCGGACATGCTCAACCACCGGGCCTCGCCGCGCCTGGTGTGGGGCAACACGGAGGACGGTGAGGCCTTCGTGCTGGTGGCGCACGAGCCCGTGGCCGCGGGCGAGGAACTGCACATCAGCTATGGCATCAAGCCCAGCTGCCGGTTCCTGCTGAGCTATGGCTTCGTGCCGGAGGACAACCCGGACGACACGCTGGTGCTCTACCTGGGCGTGTCCGAGGACGCGGTGGAGGCGGAGGGAAAGCGGAGGCTGCTCGCGCTGGCGACTCCGCCGTCGCGGCGCCGCTTCGAGGTGCCGCTGCACTACGGGCATGCCTCCACGGTGGCGATGTTCTCCTTCCTGCGCGTGGCGTGTGCGAACGCGCGGGAGCTGGCCCGGCTCGCCGAGGAGGCCCGGGAGGAGCAGGGCCTGGGCGAAGTGCCACCGCTGAGCGCGGAGACGGAGGAGCGCGTCTTCCAGTACCTCCAGGACGTGTGCGAGGCGCGGCTCGCGGGCTTCGAGACGACGCTGGAGGAGGACGAGCAGTTGCTCCAGGGGGCGGACCTGTCGCGCAACGCGCGCAACTGCCTGCTCTTGCGGCGCGGTGAGAAGCGGCTGCTGCAGGCCTACGCGGGCCTCGCGCGCGCCTTCCTCCCCGCGCTGAGCCCCACCCCGCCCGGCCCCGCCGTGGGCGGATGAGCCGGCTTCATTCCCAGCCTTCAGGACGACAGGACATGACCATGGACAAGAAGATCATCGCGGTGGTGGGAGCAACGGGCGAAGAGGGAGGCAGCCTCGCGCGCGCCATCCTCGCGGACACGCAGGGAGGCTTCACGGTGCGCGCGCTCACGCGCAAGCCAGGCTCGGAGCTGGCGCGCCGGCTGGCGAAGCTGGGCGCGGAGGTCGTCGCGGCGGACGTGAGCGACGCGAAGAGCCTGAAGGCCGCGTTCACCGGAGCGCACGGCGCCTTCTGCGTCACCAGCTACTGGGAGAAGCCCGACCCGGAGCGCGAGCTGGCACAGGCGCGCACGCAGGCGCACGCCGCGAAGGAGGCGGGAGTGGCGCACGTCATCTGGTCCACCCAGGAGGACACCCGGCGCCTCATCCCTCCGGAAGACAAGCGGATGCCCATGCTCAAGGGGCACTACCGCGTGCCGCAGTTCGACGTGAAGGGCGCGAGCGATGCGTACTTCAGCGGCCTGGACCTGCCGGTGACGTTCGTGCGCACCTCGTTCTCGTGGGAGAACCTGCTGTCGTTCGGCTTGGGAGGAAAGCGCAACACCGACGGCACGTTCGACTTCGTGCTGCCCACGGAGGACCAGAAGCTGCCCGGCATCGCCACGGAGGACGTGGGTGGATGCGTCCACGGCATCTTCCAACGCGGGCCGGAGGCCTGGGCGGGCCGGACGGTGGGGCTGGCGAGCGAGCACCTGACGGGCGAGGAGATCGCCCGGACACTGAAGCAGGTGCTGGGACAGGAGGTGCGCTTCCACTCCATGGAGCCAGAGGTCTACCGGACGTTCAACTTCCCCGGCGCGCCGGAGCTCGCGAACATGTTCCAGTTCATGCGGGACTTCTCCCCGGAGTACTGCGCCGTCAGGGACCCCGAGCTCACGCGCGAGCTGAATCCCCAGGTGCAGTCGCTGGCCCGGTGGCTCGAACGCAACAAGGCCCGCTTCGTGCGCGCGGCGTGACGGGCAGCAAGCCCTGCCTCCGAGTTTTCGGAGGCAGGGCGTCCTTCAGCCCGCGCGGACTTTCAGACCGAGATCTCCCGGCCTCCCCCACCC